>CALXNX010000055.1 GCA_944389865.1 uncultured Succinivibrionaceae bacterium | reverse complement strand
AAGCAGACCCGCCGGCACAACCGCAAAATACATAAGCTCACTATTCTTAAGGGAGGCATCCGCAAACTCAATCAGGCTCCATACGAAATCAAAGGCTTTCGGCTGTTCGATAAGGTAAAGTATCAAGGAGAAACCGGCTTTATTTTCGGACGCAGAGCCTCAGGCTATTTTGATGTGCGCCGCCTTGACGGCTCCCGTATTTCAGCAGGAGTAAGCTGCAGGAAATTAAAGCTTATCGAGAAGCGCAGAACCTATTTAACTGAAATTAGACCACAGGAGGGCGGCAATTCCTCCCCCGCTTAAGAAGCGGGGATATCCTTGCCGTAACTTGATGATTTCATTGGAAAAAATTGCTGAACTTGCCGGCGTATCACGACGTACGGTAACACGCGCCCTTAAGGATAAAGCGCTGGTTAAGCCGCAGACCTTAGCTAAAATCGAGGCGGTACTGCAGGAAAATAACTATACCCCCAATTTGGCGGCGCGCTATCTTGCCATCAAGAAAAACCATTACCGCATTCTCTTTATGTTCATGCGGGCAAAAAGCAGTCTTTTTCATGTATATCTATATGAGGAAGCTCAGAAAAAGGCAGCAGAATTGGAAAGCTTCGGTCTTAAAGTAGATTTCCTGATCCTCGATCGCGATCTGCATGAAGAATCCCTGAACTTTGAAGAGATCGTCAGTAATTTTAATTATGATTTTTTAATTGCACTGCCGGTTTATGAAGCCTACTTCAAGCCTTATTTTGATCGGCTGGTCAATGTCGCTGCTCAAAAAGGGGTTCCCTTCATGTTCTACAACATGGATGACAGGCAGTATCAGCGTCTGTGCTACGTCGGTTGTGATTATGTTAAAGCCGGGCGCATCGGCGCCGGCTTAGTGGCGCTGGCCGTGCAGGAGCAGGGACGCGTGGCGATTATTTCGAGCCGCACCTCGAGCCTCATTTCGTATATGGAACGTATTCAGGGGTTTAAGCAGGAGATCGCCGAGCGCTATCCGCAGCTGTCAATTGTCTATGAGCATGCCCTGGAGCACGAGGTGCTGGATGTGGATCTGGATCAGCTGCGCTCTCTTAAGGTCAATGCCGTCTATTTGGTAAATCCCGGCGACTACAGCGTAGTGCCGCATCTGCAGGATAATCTGCCCGACCTTAACTTGAAAATCATCACTAATGATCGCCTGCCGCCCAGCGAAATTCTGCTTAAAGAAGGCAAAATTGCGGCCTTAATTGAGCAGGAGCCGGCCAAGCAGGTCAATCTGCCGCTGGATATCGCCCTGGACTATTTGGTTAACCGCAAAGTGCCGCAGGACGTTTACTATACTGAACTCTCGGTCCTGGTAAGGCAGTGCATCTAACTTAATCTTTATTTATTTTTCAGTATTTTAATTTTAGACGCCTTGCAATGCATCTGCAGCTGCCAAATTTATGCCCACGCGGGCATTTTGTGATGCAGCGCAGATTTCTGCATTCTGCTGCTTGTCTGCGCTGAGGTTCGGGCATATCTTTCCTGACGGATAGAAAGCGGCCTGACGCCGCCTTTTATGCCGCTCTTTATGCCCACGCGGGCATTTTGGGCGGGACTTGTTAAACCGTAAAGCGCAGCTGCTGCTTTGAGCGCAGCTTAAAGAGATTAAAACCATGAGCCAAAAGAAATACGCGATTTCCTTAAAGGAACGCATTTCATACGCCTTAGGCGATGTCGGCTGCAACTTCGTCTGGTCCGTTGTTGCCTCTTTCCTGACCTTGTACTATACCGACAGCGTCGGCATTGCCGCAGCTACAGTCGGCACCATCCTCTTAGTCACCCGTCTGCTGGACGGCCTGACCGATTTAGGCTTCGGGCTTATTTTAGATAAAACCAAGACTAAGATGGGTAAAGCGCGTCCGTGGATTTTATGGTCCACTCCGATGATGGCGCTGGGCTTAATTGCCCTGTTTTCAGTGCCTGACAGCCTGGGCGATAACGGTAAAGTGGTCTATGCCTTTTTAACCTACGTCTTCGTCGCGGCCATTGCCTATACCGCCAGCAACCTTTCCTACAACACTCTGCTGGCCTTAATGACCGATGATCAGCCTTCCAAGATTTCCGCCAACTCGCTGCGCTTCATTTTCACCAGCTTATTCGTCATTGTGATGGCCTATATTGTGCCGCCGATGGTTGAGAAGATCGGCTGGTCCATGATGGCGGTAATTTTTGCCTGCTTGGCCACGCTGTGCTTTGCGGTTACCTTCTTTGGAGTTAAAGAGCGCAACAAAGCAGCCATGCAGCCTGCAGTGCAGGGGACTGATAAGTCGCTGGGCGCCGTGCAGTCCTTCAAGCTGCTGTTCTCCAACCGCTATTTCTACACCATCTGCATCATGTTCCTGGCCTACTACATCAATGCCTCGATTTTCAACGGCATGGGTGTGTATGTATGCCGCGACATTCTGCATGACATCAATCTGTACGGCACCTTAAATGCCTGCTACATGGGCGCAAAGTTTGTGCTCCTGCTCTTCGTGCCGTTCCTGGCTACCCGCTACGGCAAGTGGAAGCTGATGATCAGCGGCTGGTCGATTGTGATCTTAGGCATGTTCATCATGTGGGTCGGATCTGAGAATGTCTATATGGTGATGTGCGGCGCGATTCTGCGCGGCGTCGGCTTAGGTCCGATCAGCGCCTGCCTGTTCACCATCATCGCTGATGCAGTTGAATACGGCGAATGGAAGACCGGCGTTAATCAGGCGGGTCTTACCAACAGCGCCACCTCTTTCGGCATGAAGGTCGGTACCGGTTTAGGCTCCGCCATTGTCGGCTGGGGTCTGGCTTTGGGCGACTACAATCCGGATCTTGCTGCTCAGACCGACTACACCTTAATGTTTGAAGCAGGCGTGTTCTTCCTCCTGCCGATCGGCTTCTTTGTGATTGCCTTAATTGCGATGTATTTCACCAACATCGACAAGATCTACCCGCAGATCATTAAGGATTTAAACGAGCGTCATGCCAAACAGGCTGCTGCTAAGGCAGAGGCTTAAGCTGCCGCCGGCAGACCAATAAATCTAAAGGCCGCTGCCGCAGCGCATTAAGTCGGCAGGGGCCTGAAGATAAAGATTAAAGATAAAAATCAGGAGATATTACCATGCAGTATTATGTCAACGCGCAGACCCGCCGCAGCGGCGACGGCACCAAAGAGCGTCCCTTTAAGACTATTTCCGAGGCGGCAGCTTTGGCCAAGCCTGGCGATGAAGTACTGGTGTTCCCGGGGCTGTATCGCGAATATGTTGATCCTAAGCATGCCGGCACGGAAGATCAGCGCATTGTCTATCGTTCAGTCGAGCCGCGCAAGGCCATTATCAGCGGCGCTGAGCGCGTGAATAACTGGCAGCCGTATCAGGGCGATGTGTGGGTCAGCACTATCCCTAACGGCATCTTCGGCGACTACAATCCGTATACCGTCAAGGTATGGGGCGACTGGTACCTCGCGGATAATGCTCACACCGGTGAAGTCTACTTAAATGGCCGTTCGATGTTTGAGGTCTATGACTTAAACGATGTATTAAATCCGCAGGTTGACGCTAAGTCCTGGGATAAGAGCTTTACCACCTATACCTGGTTTACTGAGCAGAAAGACGGCAATACCGTCATTTATGCCAATTTCCACGGCGCTGATCCTAATCAGGAAAATGTGGAAATCAATGTGCGCCGCAACTGCTTCTATCCGAGCGTAACCGGCATCGGCTATATTACGCTGTCAGGCTTTACGGTGCGTCAGGCTGCCACACAGTGGGCTCCGCCTACTGCCTATCAGGAAGGCATGGTAGGCCCGCATTGGAGCAAGGGCTGGATCATTGAAGACTGCGAAATTTCAGACTCCAAGTGCGTCGGTATTTCCTTAGGCAAATATCTGCAGCCTAACAATGAAAACAAGTGGAATACCCAGCGCGTCAAGCACGGTACTCAGACTGAGCGCGACGCTATCTGCCAGGCGCAGATTGAAGGCTGGACCAAGGAACTGGTAGGTTCGCACATCATCCGCCGCTGCGACATTCATGACTGTGAACAGGCCGGCATCGTCGGTCACTTAGGCTGCGCTTTCTCCATTATTGAAGATAATCACATTCATCACATCAACAATAAGCAGCAGTTAAAGGGCGCAGAAATCGGCGGCATTAAGCTGCACGCAGCCATTGATGTTATTTTCCGCCGCAATCACATTCATCACTGCACCCGCGGTATTTGGCTTGACTGGCAGGCTCAGGGCACCCGCGTGACCCAGAACCTGCTGCACGACAATACTCCGCCGCACGGCACCGCTCTGCCGCAGGAGCTGTCCTTAGGCGAGGATATCTTCGTGGAAGTCAGCCATGGTCCGACCTTAATTGACAACAATGTGATGCTGTCGATGTTCAGCATGAAGCTGGCTACTCAGGGCGTGGCTGTGGTGCACAATATCATTTCCGGTCCTTTCATCTTCGTGGGCAGCGGTACCAACAATTCTCACACTAATCAGCCGCGCTATACCCCGTATCATGTGCCTCACCGCACTGAGGTGGCAGGCTTCATGACCATCCTGCACGGCGATGATCGCTTCTACAACAACGTCTTCGTGCAGAACGGCTTTGATGAGGAGTTCCTCAAGGTCAGCGCTGAGAACGGCTGGGAGCGCATTACTACTACCGGCACTGAGCCTTTCAGTGATTATCCGACCCATGAAGAGTTCATGAGCTGGTACTTCATTAAGGGCGATACCGGCGATAAGGAAGATCGCAATAAGTACTATCGTCATCTTCCGGTGTACACCGGCGGCAATGTGTTCTGCAACGGCGCTAAGCCTTCGGCCAAGGAAGAAAACTTCCGCGAGATTAAGGAACAGGTTTACGTCAATTTAGTCGAAAAAGACGGTAAGTACAGCCTTGACACCAACCTGTATGAGGTTATGCCTAAGTTTGCCACCGGCATGATTTCTACAGCGGTGCTGGGCGAGGCTTTTGAGCCGGAGCAGAAGTTCGAGAATCCGGACGGCTCACCGATCGTCTTCAAGCTTGACTATTTTGATGAAGAACGCGGGGTCAATCCGCTGCCCGGTCCTTTTGCCTGCGGCTGCGAAGCAAAAGAATCACTCTTCTAATATGCACTAAACTTTTAGTTGTTATCCGTCAGAGGGCGGCCCGCAGGGGCCGCCCTCTTCGCATTAGGCTTGGAGATCTTCAGTCTCAAAGGATCCTGCCAAGGCAGATCTCGAGTTTTGATTGGCCTCCCTGGTAAACCAGCTCAGAACCTGCGCACAAAATGGTGCATAAGAGATCTGCCGATAAACATAAAAATGGCGGTATGAACGGCTGTATCCGGCAAAACAGCGGCGATTTACAGAGGAAAATTACAACGCAAAGGCGGAGTGCATCAAACTTTAGCGCGGGCGATCTTAACAAACTGTGCAGTAAATAGTAGCATGGGCGTATCTATCACTACGTGAGGCATCAACTATGTTTTCTGAGGCAATGATCGAACTGTCGCGTTTACAGTTTGCCGCCACGTCGATGTACCACTTTATCTTCGTTCCTCTTACCTTAGGTCTGTCATGGATGCTTGTCATCATGGAGATCATCTACGTCAGAACGGGCAATGTACTGTACAAAGACATGACGCGCTTTTGGGGCAAGCTCTTCGGCATTAACTTTGCCATCGGCGTTGCTACCGGCATCACTATGGAGTTCGAGTTCGGCACCAACTGGTCCAATTACTCGCACTACGTAGGCGATATCTTCGGTGCGCCGCTGGCGATCGAAGGACTGCTGGCGTTCTTCTTAGAGTCCACCTTCATCGGTCTGTTCTTTACCGGCTGGAACCGCTTCTCTAAGAAAGGGCATCTGCTCATCACCTTCTTAACTGCTTTAGGCTCCAATCTGTCCGCCATGTGGATCTTAATTGCCAACGGCTGGATGCAGTATCCGGAGTATGCAGTATTCTCGCCTGAGAAGATGCGCATGGAGATGGTCGATTTCTTCGGCCTCGTTACCTCCCCTGTAGCCCAGGTGAAGTTCGCTCATACCGTCTGCAGCGGCTACGTCACGGCAGCCTGCTTTATCATCGGCATCTCCGCTTTCTTCATGTTAAAGAAGCGCCACGTGCTGCTGGCCAAGCGCTCGATGACCGTAGCCATTGCCTTCTGTTTCTGCGGCATGGCAGGTTCCGGTCTGACCGGTGACTTATCCGCTCTGCAGGTAACTGAGCATCAGCCGGCCAAGCTTGCCGCCATGGAAGCTGAATTTGAAACCCAGGAGCCGCCGGCCGCTTGGAACATCTTTGCCCTGCCCAGCCAGGACAATATGGAAAATCTGATTTCCATTCGCTTCCCGGCTCTGCTCGGCCTAATTGCTACCCATTCCTTAGATACCCCGGTGCTGGGTCTGCGCGACATTGTCGCCCAGAATGAACAGCGCGTAGCCAACGGAGCTGCTGCCTTAACGGCGCTGCAGAAGATGCGCAGCGGCACTGCCACTGAAGAGGACAAGGCTGTCTTCAATGCAAATGTGGATGACTTAGGCTACGGTCTGCTGCTTACCGCCTACGCTCAGGATGTCAGCGCCCCGACCGAGATGGAAATCAAGACTGCAGCTCATGAATCCGTGCCGCCGGTCTTTATCAGCTTCGTGTCTTTCCGCGCCATGATGACCATGGTGGGCTTAATTGGTCTGTTAACCTTAGGCGCCGCCTTCTTCCTGTGGTACAAGCGCGATCTGCATCAGCGTGAGAAATTCCTCAAGATCTTAGTCTGCATCATCCCGCTGCCGTTTATCGCCTGCGAGTTCGGCTGGATCTTAGCTGAGGTCGGCCGTCAGCCGTGGGCCATTCAGGACATTCTGCCGACCTTCATGGCAACCTCCAGCCTGACGGCGGTCGATGTCGGGCTGTCGCTTTTGTGCTTCTTAGGTATCTATACCCTGTTCCTCTTCATTGAGCTGACCTTGATGTACAAGGCCGTGCAGAAGGGTCCGGACATCAGCGATGTCAATGCTCACGGAGGTGCGTATGCTGTTTGATTACTCCACTTTACAGGCCATCTGGTGGGTCTTAATCGGCCTGCTGCTTATCGGCTTTGCCGTGACTAACGGCATGGACATGGCAGTATCGACGCTGCTCTTCCCCATCTGCCGCAATCGCGCTGAGCGCTCGGCGGTGATCAGTACCATTGTGCCGCACTGGGACGGCAATCAGGTGTGGCTGATTACCGCCGGCGGCGCCATTTTCGCTGCCTGGCCTGAGGTCTATGCCGCTGCGTTCTCAGGGCTATACTGGGCGATGCTCCTCGTGCTCTTTGCCATCTGGCTGCGTCCCTTAGCCTTTGACTACCGCAATCACGGGGAGAGTGAGCGCTGGTTTAGAAACTGGGATCTGGCTTTAACTGTGGGCAGCTTAGTGCC
Organism: uncultured Succinivibrionaceae bacterium; assembly: GCA_944389865.1. GTDB lineage: Bacteria > Pseudomonadota > Gammaproteobacteria > Enterobacterales > Succinivibrionaceae > Avisuccinivibrio. The sequence goes on along the minus strand of CALXNX010000055.1, from coordinate 5,884 downwards.
GATGCTGATCTTCGGCGTAGCTTTCGGCAATCTGCTGCAGGGCCTGCCTTTCTGGGCTGACGAGAATATGCGCTGGCATTATGACGGCTATTTCCTCAGCGCTCTGCTGCCGCTGCTCAATCCCTTTGCCATCCTGTGCGGCATTATCTCGGTATTAATGCTCTTAACCCAGGGCGCTTTATGGATTCAGCTGCGCCTTGAGGAGTCGATTGCCGTGCGCGCCCGCAAGGTATCCTTCATCTGCGGCATCGCCACCGTAGTGCTGTTCTTAATTGCCGGCATTATCTCCTATCAGATGCCGGGGCTGCAGTATGACGCCCCGCCGGAGATGGGCAGCTATAACTTAATTACCGGCAAGACGGTGAGCGTGATCGAGCATGGCTTATTTGCCAACTATGCCCGCGTACCCTTCATCGTCATTGTGCCGGTGATTGCGGTGGTATGCATGGTGATGGCCGCCATTTACGGCCTAAAGGGCCGTGCCGCCCGCGGCATCATCTACTCCAGCGTCGGCATCGCCTTTACCATTATTACGGCAGGCGCTGCGCTGTTCCCGTTCCTGATGCCGTCCACCATCGATCCGGCTTCTTCGCTGACCGTGTGGGATGCTACCTCGTCGCACTTCACTTTAAACGTGATGCTGTATGTGGTGATTGTGCTCCTGCCGATTGCTCTGGCCTACACCGTCTATGCCTACTATAGAATGTGGGGCCGCGCATCAGCTGCTGACGTTACCGAGCATTAAAGGAGAGAGGCGATGATCTATCTTTTCTGGTTCTTAGGTTTAATGGCCGCCATCGCCGTGTGCGTGATCACGGCCGACATTATCGAGAAGTGGGAAAACCTTTAAAAGCTCCTGCTTCCCAGCCTTATCTGCTGACCGTAATCGGCCGGCAGGTAAGATCCAATTTAGGCCTGCAGTCAGCGCTCTTTCTAGCCGATGCGCTGTGCATGGCCGTCTTCTATGCTCTGTGCGCCCAGGCGGCCGCAGAGCTGATCTTAAAGCACCTCTTTCCTTCAACTGAGCTTTTAGTTCAGGCTGCACTCTTAGCCTTAGTGCGCTTTGTGCTGCAGCTGCTGTCAGCGTCCTTAAATGCCCGCTTGGTGGAAAAGTGTGAAATTATTGCCCGCAGCGAACTGCTGCAGGCCATTTATCAGCAGGGACCGTTTGCCGCCTGCGTAAGTCCGGCTTTAGCTCCGGCAGCTGCGGAAATTACCGAAGCCCTGACTCCATACTTTGCATCCTACCGGCGCACTCTGCGCCAGGTGATGATCCTGCCGTGCGTACTTTTAGTCTTTATTTATGATGCGTCCCCTTTAAGTGCGCTGATGCTCTTAATCCTCTGTCCCTTAATCCCTCTTTTCATGGTGCTCATCGGCAAAAAGGCCAAGGAGCTCAATGACCGGCAGCTGCAGCAGATTAAGCGGCTGTCTAATCGCTTTTTTGAAGCCTTAGCGCAGCTGCCCTTTATCTTTGTCTTTGATTTAGGGCGTAAGGAAAGCGCGGCGGTAAGACGCATGAATCGGCGCTGGCGCGTGGAGACCATGCAGATCCTGTATGTGGCCTTTTTATCCGCGCTGGCTTTGGAGTTTTTCGCTACGGTAGGCGTAGCCTTCTGCGCGGTAACCTTGGGCTTTGCGGTGCTGGAGCGCGGCTTTTCCTATCAGGATGCGCTGTTTGTACTTTTATGCGCGCCGGAGTTCTTTATCCCGTTAAGAAAGCTGGGAGCCAGCTATCATGCCAAGCAGCGGGCGCTGGCGGCCGCCGACAGTCTGCAGCAGCTGTTCAATCTCCCGGATCCCCAGACAGCCGCAGTGCAGGCGGATCCTGCAGCTTCCCCGGAGGGACCTTCTAAAGCAGAACCTGCCATGGCGGAAAACATGGTCAATGGGGAGTCAAAACGGTCAGTTAAGCTGCCGCCGGGCTTTCCTCAGCGCATTGTATTTAAGCACGTCACAGCTTATTACCCGGATGGCCGCGCGGGACTTAAAGATCAGTCTTTCAGTATAGAGGCCGGCAAGGTCACCGTGCTGACCGGCCCCTCCGGCAGCGGCAAGAGCACGGTCTTAAACTTATTAGCAGGCCTGCTCACCCCCGCCGCCGGCAGCATCTCTTTGGAGTATGCAGATGCCGAGCATGTCAGTGTTGATCTTTCAGGCTTAAGCCGCAGGGACTATGCACAGCTTATCAGCTTCGTGCCTCAGCGGCCCTATTTGTTTTACGGCACCATCCGCAGCAATCTGCTGCAGGTAAAGCCGGAGGCTTCCGAGGATGAACTGCTCTCTGCCATAGAGCAGGCCGGCGCAGGCGCTTTATTAAAGAGCCTGCCTCAAGGGCTGGATACTCCCGTAGGCGATGATCATGCAGGTCTCTCCGGCGGACAGATGCGCCTGCTGGCCTTAGCGCGGGCTTTGCTGAAAGAAAGTCCGCTCCTGCTTTTAGACGAGCCGTCAGCAAGCTTGGATCCGCAAAGTGAAGAAGCTTTAATTACGGCGCTGCGCCGGATTGCCCGCAGCGGCAGCCGGCCCTTTATGGTGATCGCCGCCCACCGGCCGCAGCTGATTGCCTTGGGCGATGCGGAGGTGTCCCTTGGCGGTGCTTAAGCTGCTTGCCCTCATGCGCCTTGAGTATAAGGCGGCCCTCTTAGGCTTATTGGCATCCCTGTGCTCAACCTTTGCTTCCATCGGCTTAATGGCTGCTGCCGGCTGGTTTTTATCGGCCATGGCGGCAGCTTACGCTTTCGGCTTCGTCATCAATTTATTTGTCCCTTCAGCGCTGATCCGGCTGCTTGCCATTATGCGCACCGGCCTGCGCTATGCCGATCGCCTGCTTTCCCATCAGGCGGCCTTTAAGATCATTGAAAGACTGCGGCTGCAGCTTTTTACAAAAGCGCTGGCGCTTGATCATGCCGCGCAGCTTAAATTCCAGCAGGCGGATTTAGAGCGTCGGCTGCATGGGGATATTGAAAAGCTGGAGCTTGCCTATCTGCGCGAGTTTGTACCCTGCGCCGCAGCCTTTCTTACAGCGTTTACAGCATCAGCCATTCTGGCGGCCTTTTCGGGGGAGCTGCTGTTAATCTTTTTAAGCACTTTCCTGACAGCAGGCGTCGTGGTGCCGGGGCTGGCGGCCTGGGGATCGCGCAGGCTGGGGGCAGCGGCAGCGCAGGAGGCGGGTGTGATTCAAAATGCGGCCGCAGCCTTTATCGCCGGGCTCATGGATTTGACCGTGCTGGGGATTGCCGAGGATGAGTTAGAGCGCATGGCTGAGCGCTCGGCCCGTTTAGCGCACGCCAAGCGGGTACTGACCTTTTTGGACGGTCTTTCTCAGGCGGTCCTAATCTTATGCGCCTCGCTGTGCTTCTTAGGCTGCATCGCCGCAGCCGGGCGCCTGTATCTGCGCGCTGAAATAAGTGCCGGACAGGTCATGATGCTGGCCATCGGCGCCTTATCCTGCTTTGAGTGCTTAACTCCGCTGGCAGCAGCTCTGCTGCTGCTGCCCGATGCCGAGCGCTCCGCCCGCCGCGTGCAGGAGCTGGCAGCCGGCAAACCTCGTGCTCTGGGCAGTGCAGTGCTGCCGGATCGTCCGCTGCAGCGCATGGTGTGCGCCGATCTTACCTTAGCTCTGCCCGGCAGGCAGGATCCCGTCTTAGAGCACTTTAACTATATCTTTGAGTCAAATCTCAATTATGCGCTGCAGGGACCGTCGGGCTGCGGCAAGACTACCTTATTAAGTGCGCTGGCAGGTCTCATTCCGCCTGCGCAGGGAGACGTTTTTTATGACGGCATCGCGGGGCAGGAGCTTAAGCCTGTCAGCCTGCATCAGCATTTGACTCTCTGCTTCCAGGATCCGGCCTTTATTTCTGGCCGGCTGCGGGAAATGTTTTGGGTCGTAAATCCGCAGGCGACGGATGCGGAAATTCTTAAGCTGCTGGATCTGGTTGAGCTTACCGAGCTGGTTTACAGCCTGCCCGGGCAATTGGATGCCTTTATCGACATGCACGGCAGCAGTCTGTCAGGCGGCCAGGCGCGGCGCTTGTCGCTGGCTTTGTGCTTAATTAAGCCGGCGGACTTCGTGCTTTTAGATGAGCCGGGCGAGGGCCTGGATGCGGCGCAGGAGGAGCGCATCTTAACGCGGCTGCTCCATTCCCGCACAGGCATCATCATGGTGACGCATAAGGAGCAGGGCTTGACCTGCTGTGATAAGATCCTAAGGCTTAAGGAATATCTGAAAGAGTAAGGTATTTTTCCCAGACTCTGCCTAAGTCGATGTTTCCCAGTGTCCCCTATGCGAGAGAGTTATGATTAAGCGCCCGGAAGAAACTGCAGCTGATGCCGATGCCGATCTTCTGCCTGAAGAGCTGGAGAGTACGGAGTCGGCAGAGAATCTGCCTGCGGCTGCGGCGCAGCCTGAGTCTCCGGTGAAAGCCGCGGCCGCGGCGGCTGCCGGCGACAAATCCGGCTCCATGATGCTGGTCCCGGTAGGCAATTTAGAGAGCTATATCAAAACCATTAATCAGGTGCCGATGCTGGAGCAGGAGGACGAGCGCAGTCTGGCCCGCCGCCTCAAGGATTACGGCGACTTAGATGCCGCCCGCAAGCTCATTCTGGCTCATCTGCGCTTAGTGGTGAGCATTGCCCGCGGCTACAGCGGCTACGGCCTGCCCCTGGCCGATCTCATTCAGGAAGGCAATATCGGCCTGATGAAGGCCGTGCGTCATTTTGATCCGGATGTGGGCGGGCGCCTGGCCGCCTTTGCCGTGCATTGGATTAAGGCCGAGATCCACGATTACGTGATTAAGAACTGGCGCGTGGTGAAGGTAGCTACCACCAAGGCTCAGCGCAAGCTCTTCTTTAAGCTGCGCCAGAACAAAAAACATTTGGGCTGGTTTACAGACAGCGAGCGCAATGCGGTAGCCGATTACTTAGGCGTCAGCTCTGCTGATGTGGCTGAAATGGAAACCCGGCTTGCCGGTCAGGATATCGGCTTTGATGCTGACGCTGAGGATGACGGCGATAAGGGCGGCAGCCTTCTCATGGCGCCCTCAGCCTACCTTGAGGATGAAAACTCCAATTTTGCACAGCACTTTGAGCAGAATGATTACGAGTCCTGGGAGTTAAAGAAGCTGGCGCAGGCTTTAGAAACCTTAGATGAGCGCAGCCGCTATATCATTAAGCGCCGCTGGCTTGATGAAGATAAGGCTACCCTGCAGGGACTGGCGGCTGAGCTCAAGATTTCCATCGAGCGCGTGCGGCAGATTGAAAGCACAGCCTTGAGCAAGATCAAAAAGTCGATGCTCTCAGGACAGGATGCGGTATTGGCGGAGGATCAGCCGCTGGAGCCTGCTCCCGTTAAGCGCGGGCACAGGCCGAAAGCAGCGCGCGCTGAAGACAGCAGCAGCGCCGTGCCTAAAAAACGCGGACGCAGGCCTAAGGCTGCGGCAGGTACTGACAGTACGGAACAGCCCGTCACCGGCACCGGCAGTGCGGCGGCTGCCGCTGTTCAGGCAGCTGAACTCGGATCAGATTCTGGAGCTGAGCCGGCGTTTAAAGCACTGCCTTCCATAAAGAGTTAATGACCGTTTGAATGCTGAGCAAGCTCAAGGTGAAGCTTATGATGGATGAAGACATCTTAATAACAACATTGCCAAACAATGACGATTTTGCCTTTATCCGCAGCAGCGTTCAGGTCTATGTCGACAAGACCAAGTTCATCAAGTTACGGCAAGGATACCCCCGCTTCTTAAGCGGGGGAGGAATTGCCGTCCTCCTGTGGTCTAATTTCAGTTAAATAGGTTCTGCGCTTCTCGACAAGCTTTAATTTCCTGCAGCTTACTCCTGCTGAAATACGGGAGCCGTCAAGGCGGCGCACGTCAAAATATCCTGA
>CALXNX010000054.1 GCA_944389865.1 uncultured Succinivibrionaceae bacterium | reverse complement strand
TTTATGACCTAAATCAAATGGTAATACAGCCGGAATGGAATGATTGCTGTTATCGAGTTTTCCTTATTGCTCTGTCTATTCTCATACTCAATAATGTACGCTGAACCCAAGCAAAACGCAATATGTCAGGATGCCATTCATCCCCACCCTGGAAGAGGATGGGGACTTCTGGCATCATACTGTTAAAGCAGGCATTTTACCCCGCTAAAGCGCAAAAAGCACCGCACTGCCGGAGCCTGCACTGTGAATTTTCAGCGCCGATTTTTTGCGCCGCTTCACAAAGCGCAGGTGCAAAACGCCGGCGCAGCGCCGTTTTACCTTAAAATTATAAGTTGGTATTTTAAAGGATACATTTTCGGCAGCCCTCATGGTTTTATATTCGGCATCAGATATAACAGCAGCCGGCGCTGACCCCTCTTCTGCCGCCCTGCTGCACGGCACCCCAGCCAGCCGCGGCATAGCCTTCGGCCGCATTACCTTTTTAAAGCGTGAAGCCGCTCCGGCCCCTAAACGGCAGGTCGCTGACGCAGCCGCAGAGCAGGAGCGCTTTGAAAAAGCCCGCACCGCCGCCATCGCCCAATTAGGCCAATTATATGGGGCCTCTTTGGAGAAGCTGGGCGAGCAGAACGCAGTAGTCTTCCAGATCCATCAGATGATGCTGGATGATCCGGACTATGTGCAGCAGATAAACGCTTTAATTGCAGACGAGCAGTGCAACGCCGAATATGCGGTAGAGACGGTAGCCCGGCGCTTTGCTGAAATCTTCGAGCACATGGACAATGACTATATGCGAGGACGCGCTGCCGACGTCATGGATGTCTCGCGCCGCGTCATTTCCATTCTGCAGCTGGAGCAGGGCGTGGCCTCGCCCCATCAGATTAAAAAATACGGCGATGAGCCTTTAATTTTAGCTACCGATGATCTGGCCCCGAGCGAAACCGTGCAGCTCGATAAAGATCAGGTGGTCGGCATCCTGACTTCCGCCGGTTCCACCCGCTCGCACACCGTGATCTTTGCCCGCACCATGGGCATCCCTGCGGTGATCTGCATGGGCGATCCTTTAAATGAGAGCCTGGAGGGCGCCTTCGTCATCGTGGACGGCGCTTCAGGGCAGGTCTACGTCGATCCCGATGAGGCTTTAATCAAGAGCTTTAAGGAAAGAAAGCGCAATGAAGATGCGCTGCGCGCGCGCCTGGAGCTCTTTCGCGGCAAGGAAACCCGCACCTTAAGCGGCAGACAAATCCATTTATACGCCAACATCGGATCGGCTGACGATATTGAGCTGGTCAAAGCCGCCGATGCCGAAGGCGTCGGCCTCTTTCGCTCCGAGTACATTTACCTGCAGGCTAAGGATTTCCCCAGCGAGGAAGAGCAGTTTCAGATTTACCGTGATGCCGCCCGCGACTTGGAAGGCCGCAAGCTCATTATACGCACCTTAGATATCGGCGCCGATAAGACCGCCGACTACTTTATGCTCAAGCATGAGGAAAATCCGGCCATGGGCATGCGCGCAGTGCGCATCTGCCTCAGCCGCCCCGAGATCTTTAAAACCCAGCTGCGCGCGCTGCTGCGCGCTTCGGTGTACGGCAATTTAGCCATCATGTTCCCGATGATCACTGCAGTAGATGAAGTAAAATCCTGCCTCGAAAAGCTGGACGAATGCCGCGCAGAGCTCAAGGCCGCCGGGATCCCCTATAAAGACGATTTAGAGGTGGGGATCATGATTGAAACCCCGGCTGCGGCTTTGATCTCTGACGAGCTGGCCCCCTTAGTGGATTTCTTTTCCATCGGCACCAACGATCTGACGCAGTTTACCTTAGCGGTAGACCGGCAGAACGCCGAAGTGGGCCGCTTTTTAAATCCCTATCATCATGCAGTGAAAAAACTTATCCGCATGACGGTGGAAAATGCGCATCAGGCCGGCATTTGGGCCGGCGTCTGCGGCGAGCTGGCCGCCGACGAGGGCTTTACCCATGAGCTCATCTCCCTGGGGGTAGATGAAATCTCAGTCGCGCCGTCAAGCGTGCTGATGCTGCGCGCCCGCATCGCCACCCTGGCCTGATGCTGACAGACCGCATAAAACGAATTAATAAGGAAGTTAAACATGGTGCAATGTGTAGTGATCTCAGATGAAGTAACCGGCGGCAGCTCCGTAGGCGCGCTCCTGGAGAAAAACCGCAGCTCAGTCTGCACTTTGATTAGCTCCCAGGCTTTAAAGGAGCCTGCCATCAATGATTTTGACTGTCTGGTCTACTCCACCAACAGCCGCAATTTAGCCCCCGAGCAGAGCTATCAGCTGGTGTTCTACGCCGCCCGCCTGCTGCGCAAGCCGGAGGTCAAGATTTACGCCAAGCGCATCGATCCCGCCATGCGCGGCAATACCTGCTCAGAAACGCAGGCCATGCTCGATGCCCTGGGCGATATGGAGCGCGTAGCCATTGTGGTGCCGGCCTTTCCGGAGCTCAAGCGCTCCAATGTCGGCGGCTACATCCTAATGGACGGCCGTCCGGTGCAGAAAACCATTGTGGGGCAGGAGGACATTCAGCCGCAGGCCAGCGGACGCGTGGCCGATCTCTTTACTGAGAAGTTCCGCTATCATGCCGAGGCCCTGCACTTAAAAGAACTGCTCCACGGTTCAGAATATCTGGCCAATAAAATAAAGGAATTATCCGAGCGCGGCGCACGCGCCATTGTGATGGACTGCACTTCGCAGGAGGATATCAATATGATTGCCGATGCGGTGCTGTCATCCGGGATCAAGTTTTTAGCGGTCGATCCGGGGCCCTTTACCGCCACATTGGCCCGCAAGGTCATGCGCGAGCGCGTCAGCACGGCGCCCCATCCGCGCATTTTTGGGATGGTGGGCGGCAGCAATCCTCTGGTGTCCGCACAGATTGGGCTGCTTAACCTCAATGAAAACGTACACTTAGTGCCGGTAAAGAATTTAGAGCTCTTAATGGACGATCAGCGCCGCACCAGCGAAATTGAGCGCGTGGCCAATGAAATTGTGCTCAATGCCGCCGACTACAATGTCTCCTTTGCCGTATCCGACAACTTAGGCGCCAGCGCGCAGCAGATAGAGCAGTTCTATGCGCTTTTAGAGAACACCAGCCGCACCAGAACTGAGGCCATCGACATTATTTCCGCCGCCTACGGAGAAATTGCCGCTCAGGTGCTGACGCGCTTTAAGGACTTTAAGGCCGTCTATACCACCGGCGCGGAATATACTGTGGCCATTCAGCGCGAGCTTAAGGCCTACGGCCTGCGCATTAAGGGACAGGTGCTGCCTTTAACCGCCTACGGCGAGATCTTAGGCGGCGAATTTGACGGTCTGAAGTACGTCACCTCCGCCTCATCGGCTACTGATACCAATACCATGATTGACGCCATTCAGTATTTAAAGCGCAAGCTGGAGATCTGACCCCCCTGCACTGCGCGCGTGCGCAGCGCGCAGGCTGCACCATCCTGAGAGCCCAAATTTTGATCCGGCGCAGGCTGACGCACCAAAATTGACGCCCTTATTTTTGCCTCTGCCTCTGCTGCACCTATTTTGCACCGGCTGAATACATACTGAAAACAACCTGTTTTATCATCTATTAGATCATTACAGCATTAATTTTTTTACTTAAGACAAATCTATAATAATTTACGTTGAATTTTTAAATTTAATTTGTACTTAAGACCGGCAGTTTTTAGCTTAATATATACAAAATCGATCTGCACCAAATTACACACTGTGTGAACGAAAACAGGGAATTTTGCCCCAGGACAAAAATGGCCTGCACTTTTTCTTAAGATAGGCCCATCCATTGAGTAGGAGATTTATTGTTATGGATACTGCAGCCATTTTTGCTTTAATCAAAGAAAAGAACCTGGAGTTTGCCGATCTGCGCTTTACCGATACCCGCGGTAAGGAAATGCACATCTCCCTGCCGATTGAAGCCGTTGATGAGGACTTTTTCAATCAGGGCAAAATGTTTGACGGCTCTTCCATCGCCGGCTGGAAAGGCATCGACAAGTCCGACATGATCTTAATGCCGGATACCGATTCCTGCTTCGTTGATCCTTTCTATGCTGATCCGACCCTGGTGATCCGCTGCGACATCTTAGATCCCCAGACCTTAAACGGCTACGATCGCGATCCGCGTTCCATCGCCCGCCGCGCTGAAAGCTATCTGCGCTCCACCGGCGTCGGCGACGAAGCTTTCTTCGGCCCTGAGCCTGAGTTCTTCTTATTTGACAATGTGCGCTTTAAGACCGAGATGAAGGGCTCCTGCGCCTATGTCGATGACTACGAGTCCGCCTGGAACTCCGACAAGGAATATCCGGAGGGCAACTTAGGTCATCGTCCGGCAGTCAAGGGCGGCTACTTCCCGGTCCCGCCGGTAGATTCTTCACAGGATCTGCGCTCTTATATGTGCCGCACCATGAAGAATTTAGGCCTGACCATTGAGGCGCACCACCACGAAGTGGCCACCTCCGGACAGAACGAAATTGCCACCAAGTTCAACTCCCTGACCAAGAAAGCTGACGAGGTCTTAATTTACAAGTATGTAGTGCAGAACTGCGCCAACGAGTACGGCAAGACCGCGACCTTTATGCCCAAGCCCATAGCCGGCGACAACGGCTCGGGCATGCACTGCCATCAGTCCATCGGCAAAGGCGGCCGCAACATCTTCGCGGGCAATTTATACGGCGGTCTGTCGCAGGAAGCTTTATGGTACATCGGCGGCATTATCAAGCACGCCAAGGCCTTAAACGCCTTCACCAACCCGTCCACTAACTCCTACAAGCGCTTAGTGCCGGGCTTCGAGGCTCCGGTGATGCTGGCCTACTCCGCCGCCAACCGCTCCGCCTCCATCCGCATTCCGCACGCCCAGAACCCCAAGGCGGCGCACATTGAGGTGCGCTTCCCGGACTGCATGGCCAATCCGTACTTAGCGTTCTCGGCCATGCTGATGGCAGGCCTTGACGGCATCCTCAACAAGATTGAGCCGGGCGATCCTTTAGACAAGAACCTCTACGATCTGCCCCCTGAAGAGGCGGCCAACATCCCTGAGGTCTGCGGCTCCTTGGATGAAGCCTTAGCGGCCTTAAAGGCCGATCACGAGTTCTTAACCCATGGCGGCGTATTCTCCGAGGACTTCATTCAGGCCTTTATCGACCTGAAGATGGAGGAGATCCACAAGGTGCAGTTAATTCCGCACCCCGCTGAGTTCGAGCTCTACTACTCGCTCTAAGCTTTTTGAGCGATAAATCAACTTGCGGCCCTGCCGGAATTTGTCCCCGGCGGGGCCCAAATTACAGGTTTAAGTCTATGAGTGCACAAGGTGAAAATCACGGTTTATACCGTAAGGTTAACGAACATGATGCCTGCGGCGTGGGCTTTATTGCCGATCTCAAAGGCCGGCGCGATCACGCCATTGTCAATTCCGGCCTGCAGATCCTGCGCAATTTAACCCACCGCGGCGCAGTGGGCGCAGATCCGCTGCAGGGCGACGGCGCCGGCATCTTAATTCAGATCCCGGACGAGCTCTATCGCGATGATCTGCAGAGCTCCCGGAATATTACCCTGCCCCCGCCCGGTGAATACGGCGTCGGCATGGTGTTTCTGCCCCGGGAAGCCGCCTCCCGCCACGCCTGTGAAGAGGAAATTGAGCGCGCCGTAGCCGCTGAAGGCCAGACGGTGCTGTGCTGGCGCGATGTCCCGGTAGACAGGGACATGCCGATGTCAGAGGCCGTACGCGCCAAGGAACCGGTGATCCGCCAGATCTTTGTGGCCCACAGCCCGGATATCCTGGTAACCGATGCCTTCGAGCGCAGGCTCTATTTAATCCGCAAGCGCAGCTCCATTGCCATCCGCAATTTAAAGCTCCATCACTGCAAGGAATTCTATATTCCCTCCTTCTCCGCCCGCACCGTGGTGTACAAGGGCCAGCTTTTGGCCTCGCAGGTGGGCATTTACTACAAGGATCTAAGCGACAGTCGCTGCACTTCGGCGCTGGCCGTCATTCATCAGCGCTTCTCCACTAATACCTTCCCGCAGTGGTCGCTGGCCCATCCGTTCCGCATGATTGCCCACAACGGCGAAATCAATACCCTGCGCGGCAACTTCAACTGGATCCAGGCCCGCCAGAAGCATATTTCCTCGCCCTTATTCGGCGATGACTTAAAGAAATTATGGCCGCTCATCTTCAAGGGACAGTCCGATTCGGCCTCCTTTGACAATGCCTTTGAGCTGTTAACCATGTCCGGCTATTCGCTGGCCCAGGCTGCCATGCTCCTCATCCCGGAGGCATGGGAGCGCAATGCCCTAATGAACGCCAAATTAAAGGCCTTCTACGAATACCATGCCGCCATGATGGAGCCGTGGGACGGTCCGGCTGCCATCGTCTTTACCGACGGCCGCCAAATCGGCGCCGCGCTGGATAGAAACGGCCTGCGTCCTGCCAAATACATGCTCACCGATGATGACAAGATCATTCTGGCGTCTGAAAGCGGCACTCTGCCCATTGCCGAAAAGCACATCATCAGGAAGTGGCGCCTGGAGCCCGGCCGCATGCTCCTGATTGACTTAGAGCAGGGCCGCATCATCGATGATCGCGAAATTAAGACCACGCTGTCGACCCTGCGGCCTTATCAGGAGTGGGTGGACAAGCTGCGCTTCCGCCTCGATGACATTAAGGAAACTCCGGCAGCGCGTCCGCTGGCCTTAAAGCTGCCTGAGATCTTAAAGGTCTTCGGCTATACCCGTGAAGATCTCGAGCGCATCATCAAGCCCATGGCCATGAACGGCGCTGAGGCCATTATGTCCATGGGCAATGACTCGCCTTTGGCCGTGCTGTCCTCCCGCCCGCGCCTTATCTACGATTATTTCCGCCAGCTCTTTGCGCAGGTGACCAACCCGCCGATTGACCCCATCCGCGAGAAACTGGTAACCTCCTTAATCTCCTTCATCGGTCCGCGCCCGAACCTGCTGGACATCATGGTCTCCAATCCGCCGGCGCGTCTTGAGGTTGAGCAGCCGATTTTAACCAGCGCCGACATGGAAAAGATCCGCAATATTGCGGCCTTTACCATGAATAAGTTCCAATCCCGCGAGCTTGATATCACCTATCCGCTTTCCTGGGGTCCGGACGGCATTGAAGCGCGTCTGGCCAGCCTCAAGGCAGCCGCCATCGACGCCATTACCTCAGGCGTCAACGTGCTGATTGTGACCGACAGAAAGGTAAGCCGCGATCGCGTGGCCATTCCGGCGCTGCTGGCCGTTTCGGCCATTCATCAGAGTCTGGTGGAAAACGGCCTGCGCACCTCCGCAGGCCTGGTGGTGGAGACCGGATCTGCCCGCAGCGTCCATCACTTTGCCCTGCTGGCAGGCTACGGCGCTGAAGCCGTCTATCCGTATGCCGCCCTGCAGGCGGCGGCCGGCTTAGCCTGCGACGACAAGCAGGCGGCCCTGATGCAGGAGAACTACATCCACGCGGTCGATAAGGGCTTAAATAAGATCATGGCCAAGATGGGCATCTGCACCTATATGTCCTATATCGGCGCGCAGATCTTTGAGGCCATCGGCTTATCCTCTGCCTTTGTGGAGCGCTACTTTACCAATACCCCCAGCCCTGTCGAAGGCATCGGCCTGTTTGATCTTGCCCGCGAGGCCGTGCAGATGCATCAGCAGGCCTTTGCGCCGGTGACCGCTTCCCCGGATCTGCTGCAAAGCGGCGGCGATCTCAATCTGCGCGAGGACGGCGAGGCTCACATGTGGACCGCCGACGCGGTGATCCATCTGCAGCGCGCCGTGCGGGAAAACAATTACGACGAGTTCAAGGCCTACGCCGACATCATCAATGATAGGCAGAGCCGCTTGATGACCCTGCGCGGGCTGCTGTCCTTTACCCCGCAGCAGGCCATTGCGCTTGACGAGGTGGAGCCGGTGGAGGAGATCGTCAAGCGCTTCTCCACCGCCGCCATGTCCTTAGGCTCCATTTCCGCTGAAGCGCACTGCACCCTAGCTGTCGCCATGAACCGCCTGGGCGGTATGTCCAACAGCGGCGAGGGCGGTGAAGATCCGCTGCGCTTTGATCCCGTCGCCAAAGACTGCACCCTGCAGGACATCTTAGGCGACAACGCCGCCCTGCCGCTGCCCTTAAAACAGGGCGACAGTCTGCGCTCGCGTATCAAGCAGGTGGCCTCCGGCCGCTTCGGCGTCAGCGCCGCCTATCTGGACAGCGCCGATGTGATCCAGATTAAGATGGCCCAGGGCGCCAAGCCCGGCGAAGGCGGACAGCTCCCCGGCCATAAGGTGTCGCCCTACATCGGCTATCTGCGCCACTCCCTGCCCGGCATCGGCTTGATTTCGCCGCCGCCGCATCACGATATTTACTCCATTGAAGACTTAGCGCAGTTAATTTACGACTTAAAGCGCGTCAATCCGCGCGCCTTAGTGTCGGTAAAGCTGGTAGCGCAGAACGGCGTAGGCACCGTGGCAGCCGGCGTGGCCAAGTGCAAGGCCGATCATATTGTGATCTCAGGCCATGACGGCGGCACCGGTGCGGCCCCCATCAACTCAGTCAAGAACACCGGCTCGGCCTGGGAAATCGGCCTTGCCGACGTGCAGCAGACTTTAACCTTAAACCGCCTGCGCACCCGCGTACGCCTGCAGGTTGACGGTCAGCTCAAGACCGGCCGCGATGTGGTCATCGGCGCGATTTTAGGCGCAGACGAGTTCGGCTTCGGCACCGCCCCGCTGGTCTCCATGGGCTGCCTTTTGATGCGCAAGTGCCAGAAGAATACCTGCCCGGCCGGCATCGCCACGCAGGATCCGCTGCTGCGCCGCAACTTCAAGGGCACCCCGGAGCAGGTGATGAACTTCTTTTACTTCATTGCCCGCCAGGTGCGCGAGATCATGGCCTCCTTAGGCGTGCGGCACTTTAATGATTTAATCGGCCGCACCGAGCTGCTGCAGCAGGATCTCAGCAGCCCCTTCATCAAGGCCCGCAGGCTCTCGCTCACGCCGATTTTATTTAAGGCCGCCAGCGCTGAGCCCTCCTATCAGACCATAGCTCAGGAGCACAGCATTGAACAGAGCTTTGACTATCAGTTTGCCAAAACTGTAGAAAAGGCGCTGCACGCAGGCAAACCGGTAACTCTGGAGTCGCAGGTCAAGAACACCGATCGCTCAGCCGGCGCTTATCTGTCCGGCATCATCGCTCACAGCCGCAAACAGCTGGCCGATGACTTCATCACCTTAAAGCTGCGCGGTACCGCAGGTCAGAGCTTGGGCGCCTTCTTAATGCAGGGACTTACTTTAACCTTAGAGGGTGAGGCCAATGACTACGTCGGCAAGGGACTGTCAGGCGGCATCATCGCTATCTGCAAAGATAGAGATTTTACCGGCAAAGCTGAGGACAACATCATCGCCGGAAATACCTGTCTGTACGGCGCCATCTCAGGCAAAGCCTTTATCTCCGGCGTCACCGGCGAGCGCTTTGCAGTGCGCAACTCCGGCGCCGCCGCCGTCTGCGAGGGCGCCGGCGATCACGCCTGCGAATATATGACCGGCGGCACCGTAGCGGTACTGGGTCCGGTCGGCCGCAACTTTGCAGCCGGCATGTCCGGAGGCCTTGCCTACGTCTATGATCCTGAGAACCAGCTCAAGGATAAGCTGGCCGAAGGCAGCTTTATCGTAACTAAGGTCAAGCCTGAAGCCCTGGCTGACAGCGCGGTGCCGCTGCATGAAGGCAAATCTGACGAGGCTGTACTGCGCGCCCTGCTTGCCGAGCACGTGCAGCGCACCGGCAGCGTCAGAGCGCAGCAGATCCTGGATAATTTCGCGACCGAACTGCCGCGCTTTACCAAGATCTTCCCGCAGGAGTATTACCGCGCCTTAATGCAGCTTACCAAGGAGGCTTAATCATGGGTTTTGAACGCGGATTTATCGAAATCAAGCGCATCGAGCAGCCGCATCAGCCGGTAGAAATGCGCATCAGGCACTTCAATGAGTTCATCAGCACCCTGTCCGATAAGGAGACGGTACTGCAGGCAGGGCGCTGCATGGACTGCGGCATTCCGTTCTGCTCGCACGCCTGCCCGCTGCACAATGTGATGCCGGAAATCAATCAGGCCGCCTGCGAAAACAATTTTGCCAAGGCCTTTACGCTCCTGGAGGCGACCAATAATTTCCCGGAGATCACCGGACGCATCTGCCCGGCCCTGTGCGAGGAAGGCTGCACCTTATCCTTAACCGATAAGGCGGTAGGCATTAAGTCCGTTGAGCGCAAGCTGGCCGACTACGCCTTTGAGCACGGGCTGGTCAAAGCCCGCCCGGCGCCGCGCACCAATCATAAAAGTGCGGCCATAGTGGGATCAGGGCCTGCCGGCCTTGCCTGTGCACAGGAACTGGCGCGCCTGGGCTACAAGGTCACCGTCTTTGAAAAAAACGACAGCGCCGGCGGACTGCTGCGCTACGGCATCCCGGACTTTAAGCTCTCTAAAAAGCTCATTGATCGGCGTATCCGCCAGCTGGAAACTGAAGGCGTGACCTTCCGCCTGCAGACCATGGTGGGAAGCTCCGACTTTGAGCCGGGAGTGCACTCTGACGGCACGCAGTTAATCACCGCAGCTGAGCTTAAGGCGCAGTTTGACGCCGTGGTGCTGTGTCCGGGTTCTGAGGTGCCGCGCGATCTGCCGCTGGAGGGCCGCGGGCTTAACGGCATTTACTTTGCCCTTGACTTTCTTATCGCTCAGAATCGCGAGAACAACGGCTGCGGTCCCAATCCTATTGAGGTCAAGGATCAGAAGGTGGTGGTCATCGGCGGCGGCGAAACGGCCTCTGACTGCATCGGCACCGCCATCCGCAAGGGCGCCGCGTCCGTGACGCAGCTTGACTACCATGAAAAGCTGCCCGAGAACGTCGATCCCTTCACTAACTTCCCCTACTGGAAGGCCAAGTTCCGCACCTCGACCTCGCAGGAGGAAGGCTGCACCCGCCTCTTTGCCTGCTCAACCACCAAGTTTACCGGCAAGGGGCACTTAGACGGCGTGGACACCGTGCAGGTCAAATGGGGTCCGGGGCGCAAAATCACCCCGCTGCCTGATACCGAAGGGCACATTGATGCTGACATCGCCCTGATTGCCATGGGCTATGCGCATCCCAGCGCCGCGCTGGTGCAGGCCTTTGGACTTAAGACCGACGCGCGCGGCAACATCGCCGCTCCCTTAACCGGTGAAGGCGCCTACCGCACCTCCGATCCACAGATCTTTGCCGCGGGCGACGGCCGCAAGGGACAGTCCTTAGTGGTCTATGCCTTAAGTGAAGGACGGCAGTGCGCGCAGGCGGTGCATCAGGCCTTAAGCGCTTAAGAATTTGACTAAACCTGATCAAGCCCGGCTGACCTTGTGCCCGGGCTTATTTTTTACTCAACTTTCGGAGAAGCAAATCTCAATTAAGGACCATTACTGCAATTCTTGTAAAAATAAATCAGCAGCCGAACGTTTAAGATTACTCAGCAGTTCCTGATCTCATACCACTTAACAGTTGCTTATTTCATACGTTAGTTTCAGCATAATTGACATTTATTTACTGGAAGTGGTAACTGACAGCTCGATATTAAGAGCATGTAATATTTTACAGATGGTTTTTAATTGCGGACTGCGCTTTCCCGATAGAGTCTTGTATAGACTTTCTCTACCCAATCCAGTTTCAACAGCTAATCTGTTGTATCCGTATTCTTTTGCTATTTCTCCTAAAGTTCTGCAAAAAATCTGTCCGTCCTGATCCTGAGTTAAAGCACTTAACCTTAATCTAAGAGTGACTGATGCACCACACCCCGCTTCACAAGCTTAATACAGTTCTGCCTGCGCAATGCTGACAGGCGATTTATTTTCGCCCCCTTGCTTTTCAGCTCAAGCTTATCTAAAATAGTACCCCGTCAAGTCAAGCGAGCGTAGTTCAATGGTAGAACTGCAGCTTCCCAAGCTGTTAACGCGGGTTCGATTCCCGTCGCTCGCTCCACTATTCTTCAGCTCCCTATCCGCGCTTAATCCGCAGCAGCGACCTATGCAGCGTACGACCTGCAGGCAGAGGAAAGAACATGCTGATTAAAAACTTAAGCGTCTTCACTCCGGATTTTACGTTCAAGCCAGGATGCGTCGCGGTGCAGGGCTCGCGCTTTGCAGCCCCAAGCGCTGCCTCTGACGATGAAGTCATTGACGCTCAGGGCTTAAAGGCCATCCCGGGCCTTGTGGACATTCACTTTCACGGCGGCGGCGGTCATGACTTTATGGAAGGTACTCCGAAGGCTTTAAGCTGCATTGCCAAATACGAAGCCGCAGTCGGAGTTACCACCATCTGCCCGGCCACCATGACCATGAGCCGTAAGGATATACTACAGGCCTGCGCTAATGGCCGCGCCTTTACACCGGCAGAGGATGAAGCCAGCCTGGCCGGCATCTATATGGAAGGCCCTTTCGTCTCCCCTGCCAAAGTCGGCGCGCAGAACCCTGCATATGTGCAGGCGCCCTCGCGTGAGCTCTTTGCAGCCGCGCAGCATGCAGCCGGCGGACTGATCCGCATCATGACTGTTGCCCCCGAAGAACCCGGCGCCCTTGCTCTTATCAAGGCGCTCAAGGGTAAAGTCCTGACCTCCATCGCGCATACTGACGCAGATTACGATACAGCGGCTGCCGCCATTGCCGCTGGAGCTGCGCATTTAACCCATTTATACAATGCGATGCCGCCCTTAGCGCACCGCGCCCCGGGGCCTATCGGCGCCGGCGCTGATGCGCCGCAGTGCGAGGCGGAAATTATCTGCGACGGTATCCATGTCCATCCCTGCGCCGTGCGTGCGGCCTTCAGGCTCTTCGGGCCCGAGCGCATGATCTTAATTTCAGACTCAATGATGGCAGCCGGGCTGCCCAATGGTGAGTACAGCTTAGGCGGCCAGGCAGTTACCGTGAAGGACTGCAGGGCGCTCCTGGCAGACGGTACCATCGCGGGCTCGGCCACTAATCTCTTTGACTGCATGAAGATTGCCCATCAAAAGATGGGACTGCCGCTTGAGATCGTGGTGCGCTGCGCCTCATACAATCCGGCGCGCTCAATTGGACAGCTGGCGCGCTTCGGCTCGATTGAACCGGGCAAAGAGGCCAATCTGCTTCTTATTGATGACGAGCTGAACTTAAAAGGCATTATGCTGCGCGGCAGGTTTCTTAAGAAGGCGTTTTAACAGTATGATGCCAGAAGTCCCCATCCTCTTCCAGGGTGGGGATGAATGGCATCCTGACATATTGCGTTTTGCTTGGGTTCAGCGTACATTATTGAGTATGAGAATAGACAGAGCAGTAAGGAAAACTCGATAACAGCAATCATTCCATTCCGGCTGTATTAACATTTGATTCTGGTCATAAAATATCGGCGTAAAGTCATAATGG
>CALXNX010000053.1 GCA_944389865.1 uncultured Succinivibrionaceae bacterium | reverse complement strand
ATTTTAGGATGGGGAAGAATGGCTTAAGAATAAGGTTTATTGAGGAAAATTGGCTACTTAGGTGCTAAACCCGGGTATCAATGATCATTTGGGCCATCAGGAGGGAGATGAGCTGCTGAAGGATGCCGCGCAATTGCTGCAGACGTCCATTCAGCGCCGGCATATTGTGATCCGCGCGGGCGGAGATGAGTTCATGGTGGTAATGCCGCGCTGCTCAGATGTGCAGTGCTCTCTGCTGATCAAGACCATGGAAGCCTTTATGGAGCAGAGCCGTTGTGTGCAGAGCAAGCCGCCGCTTTTCATTGAGCTGGGGGCTGCGGTCCTGATGGAGGTGCCCAATGACAGCTTTGCGCAGCTGATGGACCGGGCCGATCAGCGCATGCAGCAGGTAAAGCAGAAAAACCGCCCGGAGCATCAGCGCCAGCTCAAAGAGTGGCTGGAGCGCAGGCTGGGGCGGTCAATATCGCTGCATGACGACCGGCTTTAGGCGGCCTTGGTCGCAGCCTTCATGGCGCGGACAAAGAGCATTAAATTCTCCAGCATCGCCGGCTCATTGTTGAGGTTTTCGGCGATGATCCTGACCACGGCAGAGCCCGAGATCGCACCGTCTGCGCCGCACTGCAGGGCAATTTTGACATGCTCAGGGGTGGAGATGCCAAAGCCCAATAATAAGGGGGCAGAGTGCAGCTCCTTTAAGCGCCTGATGGTCTCCACCGGGCGGCCGAACACATTGTCGGTGCCGGTGATGCCGAAGCGCGAGAGCGCGTAGACATAACCCTCGGAGGCCGCGGCAATGTGCTTTAAGGTGTCATCCGGCGCATTGGAGGGGGCGATCAGCACCAGCTCAATGCCGTATTTATGCGCGGCAGCGCGAAAATCCTCGCCCTGCTCGAGCATGCAGTAGGGGACGTCCGCGATCAGCACCGCATCAACACCGGCTTGGCGCGCGGCAGCAAAGAACTTCTCGGTGCCGAAGACCACCACTAAGTTGACGTACACAAGGAGCGATACCGGCACGTCAGGATAATCCTGCCGCAGCTGCGCTACGGCATCAAAGCAGCGCTGCGTGGTTGAGCCGGAGCTTAAGGCGCGCTTGTCGGCGGCCTGAATGGTCACGCCGTCAGCGCAGGGATCGGAGAAGGGCAGGCCCAGCTCTAAGGCATCAGCTCCTGCGGCGCATAAGGTCTTTAAGATTTTGACCGAAGTATCGAAATTAGGGTCGCACAGCGTCACAAAGGGGACGAAAGCGCCTTCGCGGCGGGACTTTAAGGTCTCAAACATCTGCTGAAATCTGGCAGTAGCGTGCATATTCATAATAATTCTTCCTCTTCCTTAATTAACGCTGCGGATTTATTTTGTCAGTTAAGATGCTGCCGTCAGGGGCAAAGCAGCCGCGCTGCTGCAGGATGCTGTCTACATTGAAGATGTCCTTGTCGCCGCGCCCTGACAGATTGACCAGGAGCACCTGCTCCCTGGTCGGATGCTCCCGCATCATCTTGATGGCGTAAGCGAGGGCATGGGACGATTCCATGGCCGGGATGATGCCTTCATGCTGCGAGAGCAGCACAAAAGCCTCCAAAGCCTCGCTGTCGGTGACGCTGACATACTGCGCGCGGCCAGTGTCCTTTAAGTAGGCATGCTGCGGGCCTACTGAAGGGAAATCGAGACCTGCGGAGATGGAATAGGACTCATTGATCTGCCCGTCGGAGTTCTGCAGGTTATAAGAGCGCGCGCCGAAGAAGATGCCTTCTGTGCCCTTGCCCAAGGTGGCGCCGTGCTTGTCGGTGTCAAGTCCTAAGCCCGCAGGCTCCACGCCGAAAAGCGGCACCTGACTGTCAAGGAACGCAGTAAACAGGCCGATGGCATTAGAGCCGCCGCCGACGCAGGCAATGGCGGCATCCGGATCGCGGCCGATCTCGGCCTGCACCTGCGCGCGGGCCTCCTCGCCGATGATCTTCTGGAACTCGCGCACAATGGTCGGGAAGGGATGCGGGCCGGCGGCGGTGCCTATCATATAGTGGGTGGTGGTGAAGTTGGCGGCGTAATCGCGCAGCGCCTCATTGCAGGCATCCTTTAAAGTGCCGCTGCCCGAGGCCACCTCGCACACTTCAGCGCCTAATAAGCGCATGCGAAAGACATTGGGACGCTGACGCCTGGCGTCGACGGTGCCCATATAGATGCGGCACTTAAAGCCCATCAGCGCGCAGATCAGCGCGGTGGCCACGCCGTGCTGGCCGGCTCCGGTTTCTGCAATAATGCGGGTCTTGCCCATGCGGCGGGCCAGCAGGGCCTGGCCTATCACCTGATTGGTCTTATGCGCGCCGCCGTGCAGCAGATCTTCACGCTTTAAGAAGATGGTGGTTTTGGTGCCTTGAGTTAAATTGCGGCAGCGGGTCAGACAGGTAGGTCTGCCGGCGTAGTTATTTAAGAGATCGTTAAGCTCGCTCTTAAACTCCTTACTGTGCTGCGCCTCCACGAAGGTGGCCTCTAATTCATCTAAAGCCGGGATCAGCACTTCCGGTACGTACATGCCGCCGAACTTGCCGAAGAAGGGATTTAAAATAGTCATGTTCTGCTCCTAATACTGATTAATCTGTGAAAAAACCTGCGCAGTTAAAGCCGGATCTTTATGCCCCGGGGCGGTTTCGAGCCTGGAGTTAAGATCTAAGCCCAGAAAGCCTGCCTGCAGCGCCTTACTGACATTGTCAGGGCCCAGCCCGCCTGAGAGCAGCGAACGGCTCTTATCTACGCCTGCAACTAAAGTTAAATCGATGCTCTGACCCGAACCCGGAGCAGAGCTGTCAAATAAGAAGTAAATGGGTAAATCCTGATAGTCAGGCAGGTGATCTTTAAATGAAGGATCTTTGACCGCAAAGGCCTTGATAATGGAGATCTGCGGCAGGGCCTTTCGCAGCGCCTTGATATACTCCGGGCTTTCATGCCCGTGCAGCTGCACGAAGGGCAGGTCCAGGGCCTTTACCGTCCGGATCACCTCGTCTGCGGGGGCATCCAGGAACACGCCGCAGAAGGTCAGCTGCTTTTGCGCATCTACGGCCATCAGGGCGCGGGCCTCTTCCAAGCTCACGCAGCGCGGGGACTTGGGGGCAAAAATGAGACCGCCTAAGGCCGCCTTGGCATCGATGGCGGCTGTGACCGAGGCCGCGTCCTTGAGGCCGCAGATCTTGTTGAGGCCAAAGAGCAGGCTCTTGACGGCCAAGGGATAGTTGGATCCCTGCCCGCAGATTGCCGAGCCGATTAAAAAGTTATTGAAAGACTTGAGCTTTAATAAATCCGCATGCTGCTTGATGCCGGACTCTGAGACCAGGATCGCGTCAGTGCCTGCAAAGAGCGGCTGCAGCTGCCGCGCGGTATTTAAATTGATGGTTAAGGTCTTTAAATTGCGATTGTTGATGCCGATGATTTGACAGTTAAGATCTTTGGCCAGCTGGGCTTCATCTGCATCAGATACCTCGCATAACACCTCCAGTCCCAGCTCGTATGCTTTTTTATACAGCCTCTCAAAATGATCCGCACTCAGCACCGAGGTCATCAGCAGCACGGCATCCGCGCTGATATGGCGGGCATTAATAAGCTCGCGCTCATCTAAGACAAAGTCCTTTAAGATCACCGGCAGCCGGGTGTGCGCTTTGACGTACTTTAAATAGTCGTACGAGCCTTTAAAGAAGACGGGCTCCGTAAGTACCGACACCGCCGCTGCATAACGGTTGTAAGTATTGAGCACGGCATCAAAATCAAGCTTTAAATTAATGTCGCCCAAAGACGGCGAGGCGCGCTTGCACTCTAAGATAAAGTGCCTCCCCGGGTCTGACAGGGCAGCCTTGAGGCTGCGTACCGGCGGCAGAGTCTCAGGCTTGGCGGCCGGCACAAAGTGCTCCAGCATCTGAGCCTTGGCGTTGATGATTGCGCCTAAGACCGTATGGTCCACATTTTCAAGGCGCAGACCGGGCAGGGCCCGAGCCTTAGCGGTTAACGGCGCCGGGGCGAGCATTATGCGGCCTCCTTGTGATTGGTCAGAGCCACTAAGCGCTCCAGCTTGCGCTCGCCGCAGCCTGACTTTAAGGCCTCCATGCCCATGTCAAAGCCGGTCTTAAAGTCAATGTCAGGATGCGCAAGGCTCAGCAGGGCGCTTAAATTCACAGCGATGGCGCTGTTCTGCGCGTCATTGCCGCGGCCGCTTAAGATCTTACGGGCGATCTCAGCGTTCTCCTCGGGAGTGCCGCCGATGATGTCGGCAATTTGATAGTCCCGGGTGATGCCGAAACTCTCCTTGGTCAGCACATTGGAGGTAACGCGGCCGTCCTCATGCAGATGGCTGTAGTAAGTAGTGCCGAAATTGGCGATTTCATCGAGGCCGCTGCCGTTGACGCACAGGGCGCGCTTGACGCCGGTAAGCTTTAAAGTCTGCGCCATCATGATCAGCAGATCTTTGTCGTAAACGCCGATTAAAGCGTAATCGGGGTGTGCCGGATTGGTCAGCGGGCCTAACAGATTGAAGATGGTACGGGTCTTTAAGCTGGCGCGCACCGGAGCTGCAAAGCGCATGGCCTGATGGAATTTCTGTGCAAACATAAAGGCAAAGCCTTCCTGCTCCAGGCACCGGCTTAAGACTTCATTGTCCGCCTCAATGTTGTAGCCCAAAGCGCGCAGCAGATCAGAAGCCCCGGTCTTGGAAGATACGGCGCGGTTGCCGTGCTTGGCAATCTTCAGGCCCATGGAGGCGGCCATGATGGCGGTGATGGTGGAGATGTTGATGGTGTTGAAGCCGTCCCCGCCGGTGCCTACGATCTCGCCTACCTGATCCTCCGGGCGCTTGAAAGGCTGCGCCTTATCGAGCATGGCCAGCGCCGCGCCGGCCACCTCGCTTTCACTTTCGCCCTTAATCTTTAAGGCGGTGACAAGGGAGCTGAGCTCAATATCCGAGAGCTTGCCCTCAAAAATCGAGGAGAACACGTCCTCGCTTTCGCGTAAGGATAAGGACTTGCCCTGATAAAGTTTGGTTAACTGATCCAGCATTTTAAAGCACCTCAAAATTTAACTTTTTTCCTTGAGGGCCTTAAAACTTAAAAAGCCCTCGATCGCTCGCGGGCTTTTAAGATTTCACATACTAAAAAACCCGCTTTGTGCGGGTCTTTAGCTGAAGCTTTAATCTAACTTAGGTACAGCAGCAAATCCCCGCATTATGCGAGGCGCCACCATGAACCGTGAAAGTTAATTAAAGTCTTCATGATAAAAATCCTGTTTCAAAATTTACTTGATGGCTTAACTGTACACTAAATTTGCCGCTTTGCCGCCATCTTTCTGCAAATTTTATTGAAAACCGCCTTTTTTGTGCGCTCTATCACCATATTGCCTTAAAACAGGGCAGTTTCTGCGCTCTTTTAGAGCGCAGTCAGGGCTTAATGATCGAGCTGCAGCTCAGCCAGGCCCCCTAAAGCGGTCTCCTTATACTTAAAGCTGATGTCCTTGCCGGTGATGTACATGGTCTTAATGACCTCATCGAGGGACACGCGGGGCTGACTTTGCCGCTTTAAGGCAATGCGCGCTGCCGTAATGGCCTTCACTGCGCCGAAGGCATTGCGCTCAATGCAGGGGATCTGCACCAGGCCGTCTACCGGATCGCAGGTAAGGCCTAAATGATGCTCCATGGCAATTTCAGCTGCAGCGCAGGCTTTAAAGGCATCGCCGCCCATCACCGTGGTCATGGCCGCCGCCGCCATCGACGAGGCCGAGCCGATTTCAGCCTGACAGCCGCCTTCAGCGCCGGAGATGGTGGCATTGTTCTTATAAAATGAGCCTATCAGCATGCCGGTGAGCAGAAAATCGCGCACCAGGCGATCATCAAAATGCGGGGCATTGTCCTTTAAATAGAGCAGTACTGCCGGCACCACCGCGCACGCGCCGTTGGTCGGCGCCGTCACGACCTTCGCGCCGCTGGCGTTTTCCTCGGCAATCGAGATGGCGTACAGCGACACCTTATCGATCACTGCAAAAGGATCATTGTGCTCCTGCAGCACCGACAGCATCGAGGGCGCACGGCGTTTTAAATGCAGGGAGCCGGGCAGATAGGGATTGGCAGGCTTCAGGCCATGCTCGAAGGCCTCCTGCATTACCTGCCAGATCTCACGGCACCAGTTTTCGATATAGGGCAGATCATGGAACTGCAGCTCATAGCGCAGCGAAAGCTCCGCCAAATTGAGACTATCGTCCTGACATAAGCGCAACGCTACCTTGGTGTTCTCAATGCTGAACTTATCGCCAAAATCAGCCTCATCGCCGGCTCCGGCCTGCTCAGAGTTCAGCTGTGCCTTGGTTTTAATAAAGCCGCCGCCGGTGGAGAAATAGGTCTCAGCGCAAATGGACCTGCCTTGAGCATCTAAGGCCTCCAGGGTCAGAGCATTTTGATGCTCGGGCAGAAATTCTTTTGAGAAGGTCAGATCGCTGCGATAGTCAAAGTGGATCTCATGCTGTCCGCCTAAGCGCAGCCTATGCTCGGTAAAGGCAAGGCTTACCGCTTCCTGCTGCAGCGTCGGGGTCAAATCAGAAGGCTTGAGTCCCGACAGCCCCCACAGCACAGCTTTATCCGTTAAATGGCCCCGCCCGGTCAGGCTTAAGGAGCCGTACAGAGTGCACTTTACCTGCACCGTTTTCTCAACGCCGGTTCCGAGTTTTTGTAAAAACGCGGCTGCCGCCAGCATAGGTCCCAAGGTATGGGACGAGGACGGCCCGACGCCAACTTTAAAAATATCAAGATTAGATTTAGCCATGCGCGCTATTTTAAAGCAAAAAGCTAAAACACAAACTGCGTCAGCAGCATAAAGCACACGGTGCCGCCGATGACCGACAGCATCATCGAATGAAAGAGCCGGTGCAGCAGCACGATAAAGGCAATGGAGATCACATCAGGCAGGGCATGCAGCTCCGTGAATACTGCATCTTTGAGGCAGTAGACTACCAAAAGCCCGATCACCGCAAAGGGCAGTACCTGACCCAAATAGCGCACCACGCTCGGAATTCTGCTTCCCGCCGGAAATAAGATGAAGGGCAGAAAGCGCGTCAGCATGGTAGCCAGCACCACCGCCGCGATGGTGATAATGCTTTCAGTTACGGTCATGGTCATGTCAGCGCCCCTCCTTTAAGACTGGAGCCGGCTGCGGGTGCGCATTGGCTGTCTGCACGGCTGCACGCTGCGCCTGCTTAACGGGATCGAGTTTGGACTGCAGAAGCAGCATCGTGCCTAAGACTGCGCCCATCGCCGGCAGCACGAAGTTTTCCGGGCCAAAGAGCAGCAGGCAGATGAAGGACAGCCCCAAGCCTAAGATCGCCGGCCGATGCTCCTTAGTGCTGTCCCACTGCATCAGCAGGATGGAGGTAAAGAGCGCAGTCATCATGAACTCAATGCCTTCAGCCTTAAAGTTGATGACAGCGCCTAAAAGCGCGCCGGCCACGGCGCCTGATACCCAATAGCAGTGATTGAGCGCGGTCACCAGGGTCATAAACAGCGGGCGATCGATATCCTCAGGCAGCTTCACGCCCGAATTTATGGAGAAGGTCTCATCGCACATGCCGAAAATGAGGTAGTACTTCTTCCATCCGCAGGAGCCGTAGCGCTCCAGCATGGAGATGCCGTAGAAGAGATGGCGGGCGTTAACCATCAGGCCTAATAAAAAGGCATGCAGCGGGCTGAAGGGGGCCAGCAGCAGATTGATGGTGACAAATTCCATGGATCCGGCGTAGATCAGAAAACTCATGGCAGCCGGGTAGATCCATGAAAAACCCAGACTGTGCATTAAAAAGCCGTAGGAAAAGCCGATGGAGCAGAATGCAGCGCAGATGGGCAGACTGCAGGTAAAGGCCGCGGCAAAGGCCTTTTTAAAACGCGGACTGCAGAAGGAACGCATAGACTCTACAACCTCTGGGTTTACCTTATAATACTCAATGAGCAGACTGTGCGGGCCGCGGTGATGCTGCCCGTTAAGTATATTTTACGATTGTTAGGTTAAACATACAAGAGAGCAGGAGCATGGAATTAGGACAGCTGCTGGCGGCCAATCTGCAGGAGTTGCGGCGCGAGCGTAATTTAAGTCTTGGAGAGCTGTCAAAGCTCACCGGCATCAGCAAACCCGTGCTCTCGGAAATGGAAAAGGGCAGCGGCAATCCTACCATCAGCACGCTGTGGAAGATCGCCCGCGGCTTTCAGGTGCCTTATACGCGCCTGCTGGAGGAAGTGGAGCCCTTAGGCCGGGTGGTGCACCGCTCCGATGTGCTGGAACAGTCAGAGGAGGCGGAGCACTACCGCACCTACTTCTACTACAATGTCACTCCGGAGCGCAATTTTGAGCTTATCATCGGCGAGGTGGACGGACACAGCGAGCATCCCAGTGCCGGCCACGGTCCCAGGACTGAAGAGTTCATCTATCTGCAGGAGGGCGAACTGACCCTGCGCACAGCAGCGCAGTCCTACAGCTTAAAACCCGGCGATGCGCTGCATTTTGACAGCGCGCAGTCCCATACCTATGTCAATCCCGGCAGTGCCGCCGCCAAATTCGTCTGCATCAACGTCTATCCGCAAAGCTCGAAGAAAGATCAGGTATAACGCCGCAGCAGCCTTACTGCACTTTTTGCGGTGGGCTGAGGTGTGCCGGAACTGTTAGATCTATCGCTGCAGCGCTTGCCGCTTATGCCGGCTGTCTTATCGGATGCAGCTGCGAAAAACTCTCACTTAAACTGCAGCATTTTTGCTGACAGCTGTGCCTGCATCAGTTAGAATTAGCTCAAGGTAACTTAAATAAGTCAGCAATAATACAAATTAGTTTCAGCTTACTTATTAAGATCCGCAGTTTTCATAATTTGCATTGACAGGAGTAAATATGTCTTTAATTAACAAAGAAGTTGCAGATTTCAGCGTGCAGGCCTATCAGAACGACTGCTTTAAGACTGTTACCAAGGCTGACATCTTAGGCAAGTGGTCGGTGTTCTTCTTCTATCCGGCTGATTTTACCTTTGTGTGCCCGACTGAGCTTAAGGATCTGGCGCAGAAATATCCGGAGTTCCAGAAGATCGGCTGCGAGATCTACTCGGTCTCCTGCGACTCGCACTTCGTCCACAAGGCCTGGCACGATGCCTCCGATACCATCAAGGGCATCGCTTATCCTATGCTGGCTGACCCCAATCACCGCTTAGCCCGCGACTTTGACGTGCTGATTGAGGCTGACGGCATGACCGAGCGCGGCACCTTCGTGGTAAATCCTGAGGGCAGGATCGTGGCCTACGAGGTGGTCGCCGGCAACATCGGCCGCAATGCTGACGAGCTGCTGCGCCGCGTCCAGGCCCTGCAGTTTGTAGCTGAGCACGGCGATCAGGTCTGCCCTGCCAAGTGGCAGCCGGGCGCTCAGACCTTAAAGCCGGGCCTCGATTTAGTCGGCAAGCTCTAATTCGGCCCTTAAAAAGCAGGCATACAGGCGGTTTTGAGCGCAGCAGCTCGGCCGTCTGTGTTGTTTTAAGCGAGGATATATGACCGCAGATAAAGATTTGTATGATGCCGTCATCGTCGGCGGCGGACCTGCCGGCCTGACCGCAGCCTTGTATTTAGCCCGCGCCCGCTACCGCGTCTTAGTCGTGGAGAAAGAGCACTTCGGCGGGCAGATCACCATTACCGCGGAGGTGGTCAATTATCCCGGCGTGGCCCGCACCTCCGGCGCTGAGCTTACCGAAACCATGCGCCGGCAGGCTGAGGACTTTGGGGCCGAGTTCCTGCGCGCCGAAGTAACCGGGCTGAAGCTGCAGGGAGATATTAAAGAGGTACAGCTGGCAGGCCGCACTCTGCGCGCCTTTTCCGTGCTGCTGGCCACCGGAGCTAATCCGCGCCGCCTGGGCTTTAAGGGCGAGGCTGAATTTCGCGGCCGCGGCGTAGCTTACTGCGCCACCTGCGACGGCGAGTTCTTTGCCGGCAAAGAATTGCTGGTGGTAGGCGGCGGTTTTGCGGCGGCGGAAGAGGCGCTGTTTTTGACCCGCTACGCGACCAGAATCACCATGCTGGTGCGCCGCGATAAGTTCTCCTGCGCCCAGTCCATTGCCGAGACCGTACTGGCCCATCCCCAGATCACGGTGCGCTTTAACACCGAGCTGCAGGAAGTCTCCGGCGACAGCCGCGGCATCCGCGAGGCGGTGATCATCAATAATCAGACCAATGAGACAGAGCGTTATCAGGCCTCAGACGGCGATACCTTCGGGGTGTTCGTCTTTGCAGGCTACGTGCCCAATACCGCTTTAATAAAAGATCTGGTGGAGCTCGATGAGCAGGGCTGCATCGTCACTTCGTCCTGTCAGGAGACCTCAGTGCCGGGCGTTTTCGCCGCAGGGGATGTGTGCCGCAAGATCCTGCGTCAGGTAGTTACTGCCACGGCCGACGGCGCGATCGCCGCCTGCGCCATGGAAAAGACTGCCGCCCATGCTCAGGCTCTGACGGGCTTGAAGCCTGAAAGACCCGATGCTGAAAAGCAGCCTGAGTCCCAGCCGCAGGCCGCCGCGTCTGCCGGCGCTTCCGGATCCTTTATTCAGGCGGAGATGGTAGATCAGTTAAACGCGGTCTTCACGCGCATGCAGTCTAAGCTGTGCCTGGAGGTACAGCAGGACGCATCCGATCCCAAGGGAGTGGAGCTGTGGAGCGCCATGCAGGAGCTCTGCGCGCTGACCGATAAGCTGGAACTTAAAGCCGGCGAACCGACCTCTACTGAGCTGCCCTGCGTGCGCGTGCTGCGCGCTGACGGCACTTGGACCGGTTTGGCCTTTCACGGCGTGCCGGGCGGGCATGAGTTCACGTCCTTTATTTTGGGCCTGTACAATGCCTCAGGACCGGGGCAGCCCCTTGAGGATGAACTGCGTCAGCGGGCGCAGGCTTTAAGCGGCGAGATCCATCTTAAGATCTTAGTGTCGCTTTCCTGCACCATGTGCCCGGATTTAGTGACCGCAGCGCAGCGCTTAGCGGCTTTAAATGACAAGGTTACGGCTGAAGTTTACGATCTTAACCTCTATCCTGCGCTGCGCGAGCAGCATCAGATCATGTCGGTACCGTGCCTTTTGGTCAATGATCAGGAGATCTCTTTTGGCCGCAAGGATCTGGGCCAGCTGCTGGACTATATCGAGAGAGTGCAGCTGCAGCGCTGAAGGCGCAGATCTGCTTTAATGCCGCCGCTGCAAACTGCACCTGCGTGCCGATCACAATCTGCACGGTCTGCTCATCCGGGTGCAGCACGCCGGCGGCTCCTGCGGCCTTAATGGCCGCGTCATCTATTAAGCTCGGATCTTAATCTCCACGCGCAGCCTGGTGATGCAGTTATCTAAGGTGAGGATGTTATCCCGGCCGCCTAAAGCTGACAGCAGCCGCTGCGCCATTTCCCAGTATTTATCCTGCGCCGCTGCCGCCTTAGGCGGCGGAGCAGGAATTTCCGCCAGCGGATCGCGCCCGGGCGTCTTTAAATCAAAGCGCAGAATGACAAAACGAAATACCAGGAAAAACAGAATAAAGGCAATAAGCCCTACGGGGATCAGCAGCCACGGATTTTGGGCCAGCGGCATCTGGGCGGAGAAGATCAGATCTAAAAGGCCTGCCGAAAAGGAAAAGCCGGCGCGAATGGGCAGGAGCACTGTGAGCATGGCGGTAAGACCGCTCATGAGGGCGTAGAGCAGATAGAGCCCCGGCGCTGAAAACATAAAGGCAAATTCAAAAGGCTCGGTGACGCCGGTAAAGAAGGAGCAGAAAGCCGCCGAGGCCAAAAAGGCCAGCACCGCCCTGCGCCGCTGCGGCAGGACGCAGCTGTACATCGCAAGAGCCGCACCTGGGATACCGAACATCATCAGCGGGAAGAAGCCGGTCATATACATGCCGGTGACGCCGTAAATGCCCTCGCCGGACCAAAAATCTGTAAGGTCGGAGATGCCGGCTAAATCAAACCAGAACACGGCGTTAAGCGCATGATGCAGCCCAAAGGGAATGAGCAGGCGGTTTAAGCAGACGTAGATGCCGGCGCCCGCAGCTCCTAAGGATAAGACGGCCTCGCCGATTTCAATCATCAGAGCGTAGAGCAGCGGCCAAATAAACAGGAGCACGGCCGAGACCAGAGCAGCTGCGCAGGCGGTGAGGATCGGGGCCGCACGTCGGCCGGAGAAAAAGGCCAGAAAATCCGGCAGACGAATGTATTGACTGCGATTAGAGCAGAAAGCGCCGATAAGACCTGACATAATCCCGATGAATTGATTGTCGATGGAGGCAAAAGCTGCTTTTGCCTCAGGTCCGGTGAACAAACCGGCAAAATCGGGAGCCAGCAGATTTTGGATCATCAGCCAGGCGATAAGGCCCGACAGCGCAGCGGTGCCGTCGCGGCCGGCGCTCATGCCGACAGCTACGCCTACGGCAAAGAGCAGGGACATATTAGCGATAATTGCCCCGCCGGCCTCCACCATAAAATTGCCTAAGATCATGACGGGCGTCAGAGCAGTACTGACATCCTGCAGAGCAGGCGGGGAGAGCAGATAGCCCAGCCCCATTAGGATGCCGGCAATCGGCAGACAGGCCACCGGCAGCATCAAGGCTTTGCCCAAGCGCTGCAGATACCGCATCATGGTGAGATCCCCTTGGAAAGGTTAGAGAGTTTCCTGCAGAAACTGCTGTACTGCACTGGCCGCCTGCAGCTCATCATGACCGGTAAACTGCAGGGTTAAGACATCGCCGCGGCGCAGAGCCAGCTGCATTACAGCTAAAAGATGGCGGCCATCGACCAGCTTATCGTTTCGGCCCATGAGACACTGCGCTTCAAAGCTTTTAATCAGCTGTACTAAGCGGCCGGCCGGACGGGCATGAATGCCGCGCGGATCAGTAATTTTGTAAGTAATTTCCAGCATAAAACCAAACATCTCCTCAAACATAAGGGCGGCGCAATCCCCGCTGCAGCCGCCCCTGCATTAAAGCTCAGTGCTGCAGCGTGCAGCAGATCTCTCCGCGTTTGATGGGGCCGGGGGCGGTAAATTCGACTGCGCTGAAGCGCTCAGGGTTGCAGACTACCATCGGCAGCTCTAAGGAAAAGCCGGCCGCCTGAATGACTTCAGGGTCAAATTTAATCAGCGGATCGCCGGTATTTACATCCTGATCTTCATGGACAAAAAGCTCAAAGCCGCGGCCGCGCAGATTGACCGTATTGATGCCGATATGGATTAAAAGCTCCAGGCCGAAAACTGACTGCAGAGTCAGGGCGTGACTTGATCTGAAGATCTGCGACACCACACCGCAGCAGGGCGCGCAGACAATATGCTCGCCGCTTTGGGTCGGCATAAAGCCGATGGTAGGGCCCAGGAGCCCCTGCGAGAATACCGGATCGGGGAGCGCAGATTTAGCCAGCACCACTCCGTCCAGCGGAGCGGCTAAGGTATAGCGGCGCTGCGGCTGAGCGAAAAATTTGCCTAGGCTTAACAAAGCTCCAATCCTCACCATAACTGCTTCAGTCTGTTATTGTAGCCGGGATATGGGGCAATTTATTGCGCGGCGGTCACAGTCTTGACTGATTAACTTAAGTTTTTCGTGAGATTTGCGGCAAAAATGTGCATATTTATGCCGGATCTCAGCATTCGGCAGTACGTCTGCTGCCTGCCAGCAGTTAGACTGTAAAAATATCCAGCACCTTGAGGGTCTGCTGGAGCTGATATTCCTCAAAAGGCAGATGTTCGGCAATGGTCAGGCCGCACAGCTGCGCTTCACGGTTAATCAGGGCCAGGATCCTGTGCAGCTGCGCCATTTCCATGATGCCGCCGCCGCTGCCGTCGCCTACTAATTCCGGATTGGCAAAATAAGTGTTCGGGAAGACGTGCGGGCTGAGTACATCGATATCAAGGTGCACCAGCACCTGCGCATGCTTTTTCAGGAAGGCGCTGATGATCTTCGGGCTTAAGATGCCGTCAGTCTGCACTTTAAACGGCACGCCGGCATCTTTGAGGAACAGTTCCTGATAATCATGCAGACTCTGCAGCCCGACATATAGAGAATATCGGCAGGATCGAAGGCAGGATGGTCCATCAGCTCGCGCAGCTGCGGCACACCGCCGCCCAGGAGCGACCCCAGCACCATGGCATGGGGATTGGGATAGCCATTCTGCGGGGTTGAGACATCCGGATGCGCATCAATCCAGATCACGCCGGCTTCAGGATAGAGTCCGTGCAGATAATCAAAGGCCGGCAGCGAAACGATGCAGCTCCCGCCTAAAGTCCGTCATTGAGCAATAAATCTGGATAATATTCTTTGGTCTTGATATAGATGTGACCTGCTTTATCTTAGCCCATGCGGCGTCAAGGCGAAAGTGAAATTTTGAGATCAGCTGACAGTCTCAGCCTGCGGCTTGATGGTACTTTTCTTTGACAGTTACTTGAATAAAAGCTCTCAAAATCAAAGACATCGTTTTTAAAAATGTAGTAATGTCTC
>CALXNX010000052.1 GCA_944389865.1 uncultured Succinivibrionaceae bacterium | reverse complement strand
CGTATTTCAGCTGGAGTAAGCTGCAGGAAATTAAAGCTTATCGAGAAGCGCAGAACCTATTTAACTGAAATTAGATTCCAGGAGGGCGGCAATTCCTCCCCCGCTTAAGAAGCGGGGGTATCCTTGCCGTAACTTGATGAATAATCTCTTAGCCCGCTTGAAATCCATTGATCTGCCGGAGGAAGAATTAACTCCGGCGGTGGCAGGTCATTTAGTGCGGGTAGTAGGGCTGACTTTGGAGGCGCGCGGGCTGCAGGTTGCTTTAGGCGATCGCTGCGCCATTGAAACGCAGCAGGGTCCCATGTATGCCGAGGTCGTGGGCTTTGCAGGCGATTTGATTTACTTAATGCCCACCGAACAGCTCTCCGGCGTCATGCCCGGCGCCCGCGTGACCCCCTGCGCCGATTTAAATGCCTTCCCGTACGGTGATCATCTGTTAGGCCGCGTCATTGACGGCATGGGAGAGCCCTTGGATGGCCTTGGTCCTTTAACTGCTCCGCAGGCGGTTAAATGGACCGCGCGGCGCATCAACCCTATGGCCAGAAAGCCCATTCGCCAGCCCCTCGATGTGGGGGTGCGCGCGATTAACGGCCTGTTAACCATCGGGCAGGGCCAGCGCATGGGGCTTTTTGCCGGCTCCGGCGTCGGCAAATCTGTGCTTTTGGGCATGATGACCCGCGGCACTGCCGCCGACATCGTGGTGGTCGGGCTCATCGGTGAGCGCGGCCGCGAGGTAAAGGAATTTATCGACGACATCTTAGGCCCGGAAGGCCGGGCCCGCTCTGTAGTGGTGGCAGCGCCGGCCGACGCCTCGCCCTTAATGCGCTTAAAGGGCTGTGAGACTACCATGCAGATTGCCGAATACTTTCGCGATCAGGGCCGCAATGTGCTGCTGCTGATGGATTCCTTAACGCGCTATGCCATGGCGCAGCGTGAAATTGCGCTTGCCGTCGGCGAGCCTCCCGCCACTAAGGGCTATCCGCCCTCAGTATTTGCCAAGCTCCCGGCCTTAGTGGAGCGTGCAGGCAACGGCTCGGCCAATCAGGGATCCATTACTGCAGTCTTTACCGTACTAGTCGAAGGCGATGATCTGCAGGATCCTATTGCCGACAGCGCCCGCGCAATTTTGGACGGCCATATTGTGCTGTCCCGGCAGCTCGCCGATTCCGGCCATTACCCCGCTATCGATGTGGAAAAATCCATTTCCCGCGTCATGCCGGCGGTGGTGTCGCCGGAGCAGCTGGTGATGGCCCGCACTATCCGGCAGTGTCTGGCTTCATACAATCAGAATCAGGAGCTTATCGCCATCGGCGCATATCAGCAGGGCTCTGATCCGCGCATCGATCAGGCTTTAATGATTAAGCCGCATATCGATGAATATACACAGCAGGGCATGCAGGAAGTCATTTCCTATCAGCAAAGCCTGGAGGGGCTTAAGCAGCTGTCTCTGATGCTGATTCAGGATGCGCAGCAGAAAGTGGCGGCCCTGCAGCAGGGGGGTGGTCATCCGGCAGCGCAGAGCGGGCAGGGGGCGCAGGGGCAGAACAATGCGCGGCCGGCCGTCAAGATGAGCTTTAAGAAAAAGGGCTGATAAATGGCAGCAGATCGGGCGCTGCATTTAGTTCTAGATTTACGGCGCAAAGAAGAGGAGGAGGCGCAGAAAATCTTTGTGCAGGCTTTAAACGAGACGGCCCGCTGTGAGCGGCAGCTGCAGCAGCTCAAAGATTTTAAAGCCCAGTACGCACAGCAGATGGAGCACAGCGGTCGGCAGGGCTTTACGGCGGTGCAGTTTAACGTTTATCAGGACTTCATTAATAAATTAGATGCCATTGAAATCCGTCAGGCGCAGGAGCTGGAGCAGCTGCGCCTTGTCACTGAGCAGCGCCGCCTGCAGTATTTAGAGCGCCAAAAACAGCGCAAAATCATCGAAACCCTCATTAAAAAGCACGAACTTGAGCGGCAAAAGGCCGAGCAGAAAGCCGAGCAGAAGCTGCTCGATGAATATGTCACAGCCCGTGCCGCCCGCCGTACTCAAGTCTAGTCAAAAAGTTGGCAGGCCCTTTGCACTAATCCTCATGAAAGAGGTCCCGTCAGGGACGGATCCTGCAGCCATGACTCATGGTTATGTGCTGAAAAGAGAGGAAATAATATGCAGAACATTACTGCAGAGCATGAAATAAATACCGTCTATCGGCAGTCCAGTGCGGCAAGCTCTGCCCCTCACGGCAAGGCAGCTTTTGCCGCTCTGCTGGCAGGGATGCAGGAGGATGGTTCTTCTGCGCATATGGATTTTGTGCAGTTAATCAGCTCCGACTCCGCCCGGAAAATGGAGCAGCGTGCGCATGATGTTGATAAGACGGAACCGGAGAGCAGACCGCATCGCGAGGAGCCGGAAGATGATAAGGACTATCAGCGCCGCACGGCCGCGGATGATCTGCAGCGGCTCGATCAGCTTGCCGTGCTGAGCGCCGGGGATGATCAAGCTGCACAGAGTGCGGTTCAGAAGCATCTGGAGAGCTCTCAGAACGTACAGAGTGCACCGCAGGACGAGGCGGCCGGGCAGGGAGCTTCATCCCTGCGGGAACTGGCGGCACAGCAGGCAGCGGATGAGGCGGCGGCTGAACTTCAGATCTTAAAATCAGGACAGCATGATCCGGATCTCAAGGACTTTGCCGCACAGGCGCAGCAGGCCCTGAATACTAAGGCCGGCGGCAGGGAGGCGAACGCTGATGCCGCACAGATAAGCGCGCAGAGCCGGGCCGCTTTACAGTTAAACTTAGACGCGCTGGCTGAAGAAGCCGGAGTCGAGCAGGTAAGCCTGACTGAGATCAAGGCGCAGGCAGTACAGGCACAAAGCAATCTAAATAAGCTCAATGCAGTCTCGGCCCTGCAGGAGCAAAGCGCAGCGCAGAGCTTGAAAAGTCAGCATTTAACGCAGGCGCAGATAAGTCAGCAGCAGTTCACGCAGAGCGCAGCTACCGCCGCCGACGCTCTGCAGGAAGATTTAACGGCGCAGCTCAATTTAAAAGACACTCTGCTGCAGGAAAGCATGCTGAAAAACAGTGATCGGCCGCGCGGCAGTGAAATGCTGCAGCAGACGCAGCAGGCGCAGCAGGCCCTGAATACAAAGGCTGCGAACGCTGATGCCGGCGCAGCTTCCGCTGAGGCGCTGCAGATCTTAAAGCAGGGAGCCGCCGGCACTCTGGGCAGTTTAGAGCAGGCAAGGCAGCAGCAGCTGCGTACGCTTGAAGGTCAGCTGCGCCTGCGCAGTCACCAGGAGGGAGCCTTAAGCATGATCGCAGGATTTAAGCAGGGTTCTCTGCCCTCCTTAGATCCTTTAAGCGGCATGCAGACGGGAGGCACCGGCGCTGAAGCTTCCTCTTTATGGACCGGACTTACTGCGGGCGCTGCCGGGTCTGCGGGGGCGGACGGCTCAGGCAGTTTCGGCGCGCAGGGCCAGGCGGC
The DNA here is from genome assembly GCA_944389865.1 of uncultured Succinivibrionaceae bacterium. GTDB lineage: Bacteria > Pseudomonadota > Gammaproteobacteria > Enterobacterales > Succinivibrionaceae > Avisuccinivibrio. The sequence continues at coordinate 11,308 of CALXNX010000052.1, read as the reverse complement.
CGATCTTAACAGTGCTGCCGCCGCGGCCTTTAAGGCCAAAGGCGCGGGCGCGCAGAGCAGCTCCTATCTGCATTTAAGCGCTGATGCAGAGACCAACGCAGAGCGCATTGCTCAAAAGGTGCAGGAGATGGCGGCGCGCAATTTAAAGCAGCTTACCATCGACTTAAATCCGGCGAACCTTGGGCGCATGCAGATCTCCATTGCCTTAAATCCCAATAACGAGGCTTTAGCGGTGTCGATCGGCACGGCCAGCAGGAACACTAAGGATCTGCTGGCCAAGTCCCTTGATAGCTTAAAGCAGATCTTAAACGGCAAGGCGCGCGTTCCTGCCGGCAGGGCGGACGGCAGCTCGCTTGAGGTGGCTTTAACTGATCTGCCAGAGGCTGAAGCTGATCAGGCTGATCCTTTCACCACAGCTGAGCAAAGCCGGCTTGGGGCTTAGGGTGAATGGCTCTTTTCTGCCGGCAGGCGCGTGCTGCCGGCAGTGCGCTCAGCACCTGACGGCTTTGTGTGCGATAATGAAGAAAAATTAACGCTTTGGAATTTGCGCCGCTTACTGCGGCGCAGAATTAAGCTGCAGCCCTGCTCTTCAGGGCAAAACGAGGTAACCGCCATGTCAGATAGTGCCGCACCGGCCGCACCGAAGAAAAGAAAGCTGCTCAAATGGCTTCTGATCATTATTTTTGCTCTGCTCATCATAGGCGGCGGCAGCTACATGGGCCTTGCCTATTTAAATAATCTGCCTCCCTTTGAGCCTGCAGGCCCCACCCCGGAGGAAATTGCGGCCCAGCGCGTGGCAGAAGAGCAGTCTTTAAAGCAGGATCTCTCCGAGCGCTTCATTACTTTTGATCAGGCCTTTACCTTTAATATTCAGGACGGGGCCAGGATGCACATGATGCAGCTGGAGGTCGCCTTAATGGTCATCGGCCCGGAGAATGAAGCGCTGGCCAAACAGCATCGCTCGCTTATTCAGGCCGTGATCTCTGAGGTCACCTCCCGGCAGAATTACAGCTCGCTGGTCAATCAGACCGGCCGGCAGCGCTTAAAGCGCCTGCTGTTAGAGGCTATTCGCTCCAAGATGTCCGGCGTCGCTCAGAGCCCGGTGGTAGAGCAGGTGCTCTTTACCAACTTTGTGATGCAGTAGGATGACAGATGACCGAATTTTTAACCCAGGATGAAATTGACGCCCTGCTGCACGGCGCCGATGAAGTAGAGCCTGAAAAGCCTGAAGATGACGGCGGCATTAAGGTCTTTGACTTCGGCTCGCAGGAGCGCATTGTCCGCGGCCGCATGCCGACCCTGGAGCTGGTGGATGAGCGCTTTGCCCGCCACATGCGCATCTCGCTGTTCAACATGATGCGCCACAGCGCCGAGGTGATCTGGATCGGCGTCAAGATGATGAAGTTCGGCGAGTATGTCCAAACTCTCTACGTTCCGACCTCGCTTAACATGGTGCGCTTCCGGCCTTTAAAGGGCACCGCTCTTATCACCTTGGAGGCGCAATTGGTCTTTATTCTTGTGGAGAATTTCTTTGGAGGCGAGGGGCGTTTTCGCGCCAAGATTGAAGGCCGTGAATTTACTCCAACCGAGCGGCGCATCATTCAAAAGCTGCTCAAAATGGTCTTTGAGGACTATAAAGAGGCCTGGGCGCCGGTGATGGACGTGGAGTTTGAATATCTGGACAGCGAGGTCAACCCCTCGATGGCTAATATTGTCTCGCCCAGTGAAGTCCTGGTGGTCAATCATTTCCACATCGACCTGGACGGCGGCGGCGGCGACATGCACATCGCTTTCCCGTACTCCATGATTGAGCCGATCCGCGAACTGCTGGATGCCGGCGTGCAGAGCGATAAGGGCGATACCGATGTGCGCTGGAACCGGGCGCTGCGCGAGGAGGTCATGGATGTACAGGTAGATCTGCGCGCCAAGCTCCTTGATACCGAGGTCACCCTGCGCGAGATCTTAAACTTCAAGGACGGCGATATTCTGCGCGTGGATATGCCTGATGATCTTTTAGTCTATGTGGAAGATCTGCCCAGCTATCACGCCAAATTGGGCCGCACTAAGGACAAACTGGCCCTTAAGATCAGCGATATCCTGAAGCGTCCGCCGTCTATGAAGAGCGATATTTCCTTTATCAAGGGCTCGAACGTCAATTTAGATGACGATGATGATTTTGAAGAGTTTGATGACGATTAATTAAGGAGCAGTCAGATGTCAGATAAGGACAGCAAGCTTGCAGAAGAATGGGCTGCAGCCTTAGGCGAGCAGAACAGCGGCAGCGGCGGCGGAAATGATGATTTTAAATCGGCGCAGCCGGCTGCCCTGGAGCAGTTTCAGGAAAACGCAGCCTCAGCTAAAGCTCCGCTGACGCGCGAGGAGCGCAAAAAGCTCGATGCCATCATGGACATCCCGGTGACCATCACCATGGAGGTGGGGCACGCCAAGATCTCCATTCGCAATCTGCTGCAGTTAAATCAGGGCTCAGTGATTGAATTGGAGCGCCTTGCCGGCGAGCCTTTGGACGTCTTAGTCAACGGCACCTTGATTGCGCACGGCGAGGTAGTGGTGGTCAACGATAAGTTCGGCATCCGTTTGACCGATGTGATAAGTCAGGTCGAGCGCATCAAGAAGCTGCGCTGATAAAGTACAGGGCAGGTCCATGCAGAAGTTTAGTTGGAAGCGGACAGCTGCAGGCGTGCTGGGAGCGCTGCTGCTGGCGCTCCTGCCGTTAAACCCGGCCGGCGCGGCCGAGAGTACGGAGGCCGCCCCGGCTGCGATCAGTACTGAAGTCGCAGCGCCGGCTGCAAAGCCGGTGGATAAGGCGGGCCTGGCGACCAGTGCGGGGATCGTGCGCTGGGTGCTCTCCACTTTTGCGGTGCTGGCGGTGATCATCCTGCTGGCTTACATCCTCAAAAAGTCCCGCCTGGTAAAAGTTAAAAACGCACAGCTGCAGGTGGAAAGCCTGCTCTCCTTAGGCCCTAAAGAGCGCGTAGTGCTGCTCCAAGCGCAGGGCCGGCAGCTGCTGCTGGGCGTCACGGCCCAGCAGATCACCATGCTGTGTGATCTGTCAGAAAAGCCGCAGGCGCAGCCCGGCATTAAGGGCGCGGCAAAGTCTGACACTGAGCCTTCAGAGGATGCGGCAGCCGAGTTTGCTGCGCTGCTGGAGCCTAAGAGAGAGCTCTCTGAGGAGCAGTCTGCAGAAGAGGCGGAGTCGGCAGAGCCCGGCTCGGCGGATGAGGCTGCTGTACCAGCCGAGCAGGCCGAGCCTGAGAGCGCAGGAGGGCTGACCCGCGGGCTGCGCCGGCGCCGGCGCAAGGAGAACATTAATGCATCTTAAGTTAAGGCGCTGGGCGGCAGGTCAGGATCTGCCGATGACAGGCCCGGAGCGGGCGGCCGTACTGCAGCGGCGTTTAGGCTCCTTAAAGCGCACTTTAGGCATAAGCGCTGTTTTGACCCTCATGTGCGGCGCGCTGCTTTACTGCATGAGTACGGCCAGTGCTGCCGACCTTGATATGCGCGCGTTTACGGTGGTCACCAACCCTGACGGCACGCAGGATTATTCCTTATCGCTGCAGGTAGTCATCTTAATGACCCTGCTTTCCTTCCTGCCCTCCATCGTCATCATGATGACCTCCTTTACCCGCATCGTCATCGTGCTGGCCATTCTCCGCCAAGCCTTGGGTCTGCAGACCAGCCCGTCCAATCAGATCATCATCGGTCTGGCGCTTTTCATGACCCTTTTCATCATGACCCCGGTCTTTGATGATATTTACTCCGAGGCCATCGAGCCTTATTTAAATGATGAAATTCAGGCCCGCGAGGCCCTGGTGCGCGGTCAGGCTCCGCTGCATCGCTTCATGTTAAGCCAGACCCGGCAGACCGATATCAACGCCTTTGTGGAATTTGCCGGCATTGAGGTCGACAGCCCCGAGGCTCTGCCCATGCGCGTGCTCATTCCGGCCTTTATGGTAAGCGAGCTCAAGACCGCCTTCCAGATCGGCTTCATGCTCTTCCTGCCCTTTTTGATCATCGACCTGGTGGTAGCTTCCATCCTGATGGCCATGGGCATGATGATGCTCTCCCCGATGATCGTCTCTCTGCCCTTCAAGCTGATGCTCTTTGTGCTGGTGGACGGCTGGACTCTCATCATGGGCACCTTGATCTCAAGCTACGGCATAGGCGTGCCGACGTAGGAGGAAACTGATGGAGCCGGAAGTTTTTGTCGATGTGGTCAGAAGCGCTTTGGGCCTGGTCGCCGTCTTAGTGAGCGCTTCCATTCTGCCGTCCTTAGTGGTGGGGCTTGCGGTGTCTATTTTTCAGGCGGCTACCTCGATTAATGAGCAGACCTTAGCCTTTCTGCCCCGTCTGATTGTCACCGTGGTGGCGCTGATGTACGGCGCGCACTGGGGGCTTGAAAAGCTCACCTCCTTTTTTCGCGAGATGGTGTCTCTGATCCCGCAGGTGGTGGGCTAGGAGCGCCCCATGAATTTCTTAGAGCCGATTATGCTGGAGGGGCTGGCCTCCATCCTGTGGCCTTTGTGCCGCATCGGCGCTTTTTTGATGGCCATGTTCATCTTCGGCGGCACTACGGTGCCGGCCAGAGTGCGCGCTCTGATGGCCCTGGCCCTTACCGTCTGCATGCTGCCCAATATTCCGGCCATTCCGGCACAGCCCCAGCTGTTCTCGCTGGACGGCTTTTTAACTACCATAAGCCAGGTAATTATCGGGGCGGGCCTTGGGTTCATGACCCAATTTTTGTCGCAGAGCTTCGTGATCGCAGGCCAGGCGGTAGCCATGCAGACGGGACTGGGCTTTGCCTCCATGGTCGATCCGGTGTCAGGCACCAATGCTCCGGTGGTAGGGCAGTTCTTTACTGTGCTCACCACGCTGACCTTTTTGGCCCTTGACGGGCATTTGGTCTTTCTGCGTCTGCTCCTTTTAAGCTTTACCACCCTGCCCATCGGTCCGCAGATCTTCAGCCCCACGGAGCTGACCTACATCTTCTATTTCGGCGCGACCATGTTCCAATGCGCGCTGGCCATGGCCATTGCCGCGATCTGCACCATGCTGGTGGTGAACTTCACCTTCGGCGTGATGACCAGAGCGGCCCCGCAGCTGAACGTGTTCTCGATGGGTTTTTCCGTCAGCATGGTCGCCGGCCTGCTGGTGCTGTGGTACTGCCTTGCCGCCTTCATGGGCAATTTTACTGCCGCCGTCAATGCCGTGATGGAATCGACCTGCACCTTAATGGGCACCTCCTGCTCCGGAGTGTGGTAAACCCCTGCATAAAAGGGCTGCAGGGGAGCTTAAAGCTCAGTCCGGATCTTTTTCAGCCTGCGGCTTTTGATCCTGCGCGAAAACGTAGCAGGGCTTGTACTTGCGCTTGGACAGCAGAATGCGGCCCTGCTTGATGAAGTCGCGCAGCAGCTGATCCATATTGGCGATGATGTCCGGATCGCCGTCCAGAACAAAGGGCCCGTGCTCCTGTACCAGCTTGATGCCGTGCTCTTTGACGTTGCCGGTGACGATGCCGGAGAAGGCGCGGCGCAGATTGGCCGCCAGCTTCCACGGCTCCTGATCTTGGTGCAGATCGAGTGCTGCCATGCTGGCATGATTGACCTCAAAGGGCGTCTGCAGCTCCTGCGGAATACACAGCGACCAATTAAAGCAGTAGGAGTCGTGAATTAAGGTGCGGTGCTCATGGCAGTTCTCCAAGCCTTCCTTCACCAGCACGGCCACCCGCGCCGGATCATCGATGACGATGCTGTAGAAGCGGCTGATCTCACTGCCGAAGGTGTGCTTTAAGAAATTATCCAAAGCCTCAAAGTAGGGCTCCGACTTATGATTGCCGGTGAGGATCAGCGGCATCGGGTTGTACCGATTTTCCGTGCACAGCTTAATGCCCAGAATGTAGAGCAGCTCCTCTGCCGTGCCCGGGCCGCCCGGGAAGACGATGAGTACGTGCCCTAAGCGCACGAAGGCCTCCAGACGCTTTTCAATGTCCGGCAGGATCACCAGCTCCGACACCATGGAATTAGGGGGCTCAGCGGCGATGATGGAAGGCTCGGTAAGTCCGATGCGCCGGCACTCCTTGGCGTCCTGCAGCACATGGCCCATCAGGCTGCCCTTCATCGGGGCTTCCATGATGCCGGGGCCGCAGCCGGTGCAGATGTCTACTTTACGCAGCCCCAGCTCAACTCCCACCTTATAGGCATAATCGTATTCTTCCTTAGAGATGGAGTGTCCGCCCCAGCACACCGCGATATTGGGCTCGGCATTGGAATGCAGCACGCCGGCATTGCGCAGGATGTGGAAAATGCCGTTGGTAATGAGCTCCTGGCGGTTAACCTCCTGACCGTGCGCGGCGGCATTGTCGATGAGCTGATGCATGCCGTCCTGGTAGATGCTGATCTGCACGATATCGCGCAGCACTGAGTACAGATGCCGCTGCAGGCTGGCGATGATCTCCCCGTCCACCAGCGACGTGGACGGCGGATTGATGAGCTCAATTTTAAGGCCGCGCTCGTTGCGCACCACATCAATTTCAAAGTTCTGATAGTTCTCCAGGAGCTCCTGGGAATTGTCGGTTAGATTGCCGCTGTTAAGTACGGCAAGCGAGCAGTTGCGGTACAGATCGTACAGCTCACCCTTGGAGGTGTGGGAAATGCTGTCCGCCTCTAACTGCGTCAGCAGGGCCATATTGCCCTGGGGCCAAACGGCTTTAACGCTCATAAGTCATCCTCATTTATCTGTCTTCTTCAGTTACCCTGAGCATAGCGCAGAAAGGTGAAGTTTGGGAGGGGCGGCGCACATGCAGCGCCGCCCTCAGTCATGAGGAAATGCCGCACCGGCGCAGCTTTGGTCTATTGGCGCAGCAGGCGCACCATCTCGCTGTCACTTACGGGGGCGTCCGCGCGCACCGGATTGATGTCGATGCCGCCGCGGCGGGTAAAGCAGCACAGCACTTCCAGCCTGTCAAGCTTAAGGCGGGACTTCAGATCGCTGTAGATAAGCTCGGTGCACTGCTCATGAAAGCCCTGATGCAGGCGCAGGCTCATTAAGTAGGAAAAAAGCTCCTGATGATTAATCTGCACGCCCTGATAGCGGATCATTACGGCGGCATGATCGGGCTGACCGGTGACCGGGCACAAGGTGCGCAGCAGATTGGAGCGCAGCGTTTCCTCTACGCGCGGTCCCTCGTGGCGCACTAAGAGCTCAGGTCTGTACGCAAAGTCCGTTAAGGTTACGCCGGACTTTAAATCCAGCAGCTGACCCGGCAGACTCTTTACCGCAAAGGCCTCGGGCTTGTCTTCAAGATCGTAAAGCTGCACCTTGACCTCGGTCTCCAGGACTTTGCTCAGATCATGGGCGATAAGGCTCTGTACTTCGTCAAGCGTGGAGAATTTGGTCTGAGTAAAGGAGCCTAAGTACAGCTTGAGGGTTTTGGACTCCACAATAAATGGACTGGATGCCGGGACGGTAATGGTGCCCACTGCGCCCTGCGGGATGTTGAGCCGATTTAAAAATGTAAGCTCGTAAAGCCGCCACAGATCAAAGCCGTAAGGGGCCTGGAACTTTAAAGCTGTGCGCCCTAAGCTGCGCGAGATGGGAGTGAGCACGCCGGGATTGTACTCGTCGGCGTATTTGACCTCCCGGCCTAAAACCAGGCTGGCATTTTTAGTCATTATAAATCTCCATATAAGGCGTTTAAGGCCGCCAGCGCCGTCAAAGCGGCGGTCTCAGTGCGCAGAATGCGCGGACCTAAGCTGACCCCGGTAAAATGCATGGCGGCAGCTAAGGCGGTTTCCGCTTGATCAAAGCCGCCTTCCGGGCCGATGAGCAGGGCAATTGATGAAGGGGCAGTGAGATCGCGCAGGCGTGTGCCGGCTGTCGGATCTAAGGTGAGGTTAAGCTCGCAGCGCGCGGCGGCGGTTTCACAGAAGTCACAGAGCGCGGTCACGGGATGCACCGTGGGCACAGTGCTGCGGCCGCACTGCTCGCAGGCGGCAATGGCCACTTTCTGCCAGGCGGCAATTTTTTTGTCGAAGCGTTCGGCATTGAGCTTGACCCCGCAGCGCACTGAGGTTAACGGATAAATTTCGCTGATGCCCAGCTCCACCGCCTTTTGAATGGTAAAGTCCATCTTATCGCCGCGGCTGATTACCTGCCCCAGCACCGTGTATAAAGGACTTTCGGGATTGTGCTCTTTAAGGGCGGTGATCTGCGCCAGCGCTTTTCTGCCCTCAAACATCAGGCGGGCCGCACATTCATGCCCCTGCCCGTCAAAGACGGCGATTTCAGCACCGGCGGGCAGACGCAGTACGCGCCCTAAGTGGGAGGCGTTGGTCTCGGAAAGCTCCAGTACGGCGCCAGTGGAGAGGGGCTGGGGCTCATAAACACGGGTAATTCTCATTTTCCTGCTGACTGTCCTTTTACTTCTGCAGCGTGCAGGCTGCAGTGACAAAGGGATTGTCATTGCCCTGCACGGCGGTAATTAAGACATTGCGTCTGCACTCATTGGCCGTCGGCGGATACATCCGATTCCAGGCTGCATATAAGCGCGCCTGCGCGCGGGATAAGCGGATGCCGTATTTATCGGCCATGTATAAATAGGCGCGGGCGATGATGCCGCGGGAGCGCTTGGGCGGCTGCGCCTGTTTGGCTTTAAAGTCCACCACCATTTCGCACTTGCCGTACTGCGTCGGCGTGCCGTTCCAATCAGTAAACTGAAAATTGCCGCGATCACCGTTGACCTCGCCTACCGCCGGGAAGAGATTGTGCAGATCGCCTTCCATCTCCTTAAAGGCGGCATCTGAATTTTTGCCGGAAGTACACTGCCTGCGGCCGCCTTTTTGCCAGCAGCCTAATTGATGGCCAAACTCCCAGGCCGGCATCACATGCTCGATTTCCACGCGCGCGGCGCGCTTGGGCTGCTTGCGCACCTGATAGCCGCAGGCGCGCAGATCTGCAGTAAAGCGCCGGCCTTCAATGGTCAAAGGACAGCCGCAGTAGATGGTAGCGGGGGCATCGAGCTGCTGATAGATAGCCGGCAGGGCGCGCTTGGCGGCATTGAAATTATTTAAAGCCTGCGCAGGCAGCGCCGGCATGGTGAGCAGCGCCAAGGCCGTCAAGATCCCCGCGGCCGGTCTGTGCATTTTCGGTATAATCGTTTTCATAGTCTCATTGTACCTAAACTTTCTGCGTTAACAGGAGCGTCTGCATGGATATTAATTTACGGGAGCTGGCGACTTTCGGAGTGGCCGGTAATTTCACCGGACATTTAGAGCAGGCCGGCGAAGCCCGCGATTTCACCCAGGTAAAAACCGCTGAGGCCAATGCCCCTAAAGCTCTGTTTCCGACCTTTCTGCCCCATGACGGTCCGTCCATCCCTGAGTATTTAACCGTCTTTCCTTTTGATGAATACCGCATCATCTTCCCTGAGGGACAGCAGAATCTGCAGATTGAGCCGGAGATGGCCATCATCTGCGAAGTCGCGTGGGAAAACGGGCAGGTAAGCGCCTTAAAGCCCATAGCCTTCGGCGCGAGCAATGACTGCTCCATCCGCAAGGAGGGAGCGCGCAAAATCTCCGAGAAGAAAAACTGGGGCGCCTCCTCCAAGGGGCTGGCTTCGAACCTGATTAAGATCGATCAATTTTCCCCCGGCGGGATCCTGGATAAATACCGCATCGCTTCCTTTATGGTGCGCGGCGAGGAGGTCTATGAATACGGCGAGGACAGCGCGGTGCGCGATTACTCCTACTTTTATGACAAGCTCCTTGCCTGGTGCATCGACAGGCTCAATCATCAGGCAGATCAGGGGCCGGCTGAGCACGTTCATCAGTATTTAACTGAAGCCGGCTGCCCGCAGCGCATCATGATTTCCGTAGGCGCTACCCGCTACACTGAGTTTGGGCAGAGCCATTATCTGCAAAGCGGCGATCTGTCCGTGGTAGTGGTGTACCCCGAGGACATCTATACTCACGAGGAGATTGTGCATCGCGTCAAGCGCGACAATTTAGAAGAGGATGATATCTCGGTACTGCGCCAGCGCTGCGAGGCTTAAGTAAAAAAAACCGCCGGCAGCTGACGCTGACCGGCGGCCTGCAGCTTCAGGCTGCACTCTTAGGCCTTTTTAGGCTCTGCGGAGAAGTAGGAGTTCTCGCCGCCGAACGGATTGGCGGTATAGCCCTCAGCATCCCAATCGTTATCGAACTTTTCGCTGCCGTCGGGCATCACCAGCTTATAGCGGTACTGATAGGTAGGCTGTACGCCGCGATTGATGGTGATCGAGCCGCGGAAGGTGCCGTTTTTCTGCGGCTTTAAAGCCACCGGCAGCCAGCCGTTGTGCTCGCATAACAGCTCGATTTTGGCAGCGCCTTGGGCCGCTTCCTTCTTGATGTAGAAAGATACCGTGATCTTTTTGTCGGTAAATCTCTTTGATACGCTCATGTGCTTCTCCTCGGGGCCGGGCCGAAGGCCTTACTGCAGATTACTGACTTGCGCAGCGAGGGATCGCGAGGCCGCCGTCTTAGTTGCGGTCGGCAGCTTAAACTGCCGTATCTTTGTAAATATAGAGTAAACAGCAGGTAAGCGCCGCATTTTTAATTTGTATAACAAATCATTATGCAGCTGCCTGACGTGCTGAGAACTATTATACCCAAAAAATCGGCTTTGCAGTGACTAATTTTCCTGCTAGTAAAAATATTAAACACAAAATTGAAGGCTTTACCAAATTGCGGCGGCGGATTATCCAGCTTATTCACAGTCGTCGTCAAAAGGGGAGTATCAAATTTGGGCGCAGATCGGTGCACTTATGGGCTTGAGCTTCGCAGAAACACTGACTTAATCAGCAAGGCGTCTGCACCTGATAGAGTTTTTTATGCCCCAAAGTTCTTGCTGCTTACTGCGTTCACGATCGCGTTGAAACCGGTCATAGCAAAAAGTCTTTCCGACTCAATGCTGTCCAAGCCCCTTAAAAAACCTTCAGCAAGGGGCTGGCTACTGCAGGGCAGCTATCTGCTCATCGCTGAGCTGTGTGTATAACTTAATGCGTTCTATCGGTTCACCAGCGCTAAGCATTGCTTTTGCTGTCTGTAGGGCCTTTTTGAGTTCACCGCGGGCCTCTCCTATTTCTATACCGCGCTCTTCACCGATAGCAATTCCCTGATTATGTTTGGCCTTCAGCAGGGTGGCCATATCCATTTCATAGCGCTCCTGCGCTTCGTATGCCCGCATTTCATTTAGGTCTCTGACAAACATTTTTTCCGCCTCCAATATTTTTGAAAACAGCTGATCGTCTTTAGCA
>CALXNX010000051.1 GCA_944389865.1 uncultured Succinivibrionaceae bacterium | reverse complement strand
TATCAGAACATCATCGGGGCTGTCGGCATTAAGGTGCTGTGCCTGATCTTAGGCGCACTGGGACTTGCCAACATGTGGCTGGCCATTTTTGCCGATGTCGGCGTGATGGTGCTGGCTGTCCTCAATGCCGTCCGCGCTCTGTTTGTGCATAAGCTGTAGCTGCAAAGGCGCAGATCCCCGGCGCAGGCAGGAGTCCGGCCGGGGATGAGTTGTTTTCACTTATACCTACACTTTTTAAAAATCTGTTTAGACATTGGGCGGCACAGCCTTAAAATCAGCGGCAAAACTCAAAGTCTGTGATGTGCACAGTAACTGCTCAAATGTGAAATTATGACTGCTGCCGAAATTTCCACCGCTGAGCCGGCTGCGTTCAGCGTCAAATCCTTAAGCCGCGCCCAGCGCCTGCTGTGGATACTGATCCTGGGCATGCTGACCGCCTTCGGGCCGGTCTGCACCGATATTTATCTGCCGGCGCTGCCGGATCTTGCCGCCTCCTTCCGCACTGATCCGACGGTGATTCAATTATCCTTAACCGCCTGCTTCCTAGGCCTGGCTGCCGGGCAGGTGGTGATCGGCCCCTTATCCGATGCCTTAGGCCGCCGCGGTCCCTTAGCCGCATCCTTAATAGTCTTTGCGGTTTCATCTTTGCTGTGCGCCCTGGCCCCGGATGTTGAAATTCTCATTGTCCTGCGCTTCTTTCAGGGCTTTGCCGGCGCGGGCGGTATAGTACTCTGCCGCTCCATGGCCTGCGATATGTTCATGGGCAATGAGCTCACCCGCTTTATGGCGCTGCTGATGACGGTCAACTCCTTAGCTCCGATCGTAGGCCCCATCATCGGATCGGCCATCGTCTCGGTATTTTCCTGGCATGCGCTGTTCTATGTGCTCTCCGTCTGGGGCGTACTTCTGCTTTTAGGCACTGTGTTTGAGCTCAAGGAAACGCTGCCGCGCAGCCGGCGCGAGAGCCGTTTGGGTCAGGCCGTTAAGGACATGGGACTGCAGCTTTTAGAAAAACGCTTTTTATGCCTGGCCTTGGGGCTGTCAGGCGTCATGGGCGGATTTTTTGCCTACCTTGCGGCCTCACCCTTTGTGCTGCAGGTGATCTACGGCTTTTCAGCCTTGGAGTACGCCGGCATTTTTGCAGTTATCTCGCTGTGCATCTCCATCTGCGGCTTTGCCTCCGGGCGCATTGAGCGCCGTTTGGGCGCGGCCAATTTAGTGCGCTGGTCCTTTACCGTGATGATCTTAAGCGGCGCCGGCATGCTGGCAGTGGCTTTTCTTGAACCCTCAAATCCCATTTTTGCGGTGCTCTGCATGCTGTGCTTTGTCTCAATGGTAGGCTCCTCACAGACCCCGGGCTTCGGCATTGTGATGGCGGCCCGCACTAAGGGCGCGGGGGCCGCTTCCGGCATTTTCGGCATCATCGGCTTTATCCTGGGCTCCCTGACCTCGCCTTTAGTGGGCTTAATGGGTGATCGCTCAATGATCCCGCTGGCGGTGTGCATGTTCATCTCTGCGGTATTTTCTTATATACTTTTCGCCGTGGGCCTGCGGATGAAGCCGCATCGTGCCGCCGAAGAATAAATCCGAGCCATTTGTTATGAAAAAGTTATTACAGCGCGTGCTGATCATGGTCTCCTGCCTTGCCTGCGCCTGCGGCGCACAGGCAGCTGACAGCACTGCCTCCTCCTTCAGCGCAGAACAGCGCAGTGAAATTGAGCAGATCGTCCATGACTATTTAGTCGCACATCCTGAGGTGATGTTTGAAGTGGCGGCTGAAGTGGAAAAGCTGCAGCAGGAGCAGGCTGAAAAAGTCCTCAATGATACGGTCAGCGCACTGCGCTCTGATCCGGGGACCCCGAAGGCAGGTCCCGAGGACGGCGAGCATTACTTCATCGAGTTTTTTGACTATAACTGCGGCTACTGCAAGACCGTGCGTCCGTATACCGAGCGTTTAATTAAAGAGCATAATCTGCAGGCAGTCTATGTTGAATTTCCGATTCTCTCGCAGCTGAGCGTTCAGGCTGCCGCCATGGGGCTGGCTCTTTACCGCCTCAGCCCTGAGCAGTACTTCATCTACCAGAAAAAACTGATGACTGCCGGCACAAAGGTCGAGTCCTACGATGATATTAAGGCGGCCTTAACGGCCGCAGGAGCAGATGAGGCCAAAGTGCGCAGTCTGGCGCAGTCTGCCGAGATCCAGTCTCAGCTGCGCTTTAATATCGAGCAGGGGCAGCGCTTAGGCATTACCGGCACGCCGTTCTTCATTATCAACGGCCGTCCGGTACGCGGCGCAGTGCGCGATTATGAGAGCTTAGAGCGCATGGCCGGGTTCTAATATGAGCTGGGTCATTATCCTCATCATTGCTCTGCCGCTGCTTTTTGTCATCGGCATGGTCTATAACGCTTTAAAAGAGCAGCGGCGTTTGGAGAAAACGCTGCTGCCTGAAATCATCGCGCAGCGCAGGGCCGAAAGGGAGAAGCAGCAGGCCGAGCTTCGCAGGATCGGCCGGGAGGCCGCTGCGGCCTCATCCTCATCTGTATCTGTTTCTGAGACTGCAGAGCAGCAGAGCACCAGGGAAGGGCGGTGCTCTCAGGCTTCACAGAAGCGCTGACTGATCTTTTTTGCTTAAGACTGCAGTTTTTTCAGTGTTTTTATCCGTGTGCTCTGTGCGCGTGCACGCACATCCATGGCGCACAGCCTGCCTAATCTTTTCTTCTCCTAAGCTTCCTGCCGCGCTCCGGTCCTGCGGTGCAGAAAGCCGGTAAATAAGCGCTTTACTCCAACTTTACTTTTTTTTATGCCTGAGATCACATTTTGCGATGAAACACTTTGTGCTTCATCCCGGGTACAGCTAATATCATTTGTGTGCACGAGCACATGTGCCCGTGGGCAAGTTTAAAAGCATATTACAAGAGGGATGTTTCTCATGAAGTTTAAGACTGGTTTAACCGCTTTATGCTGCGCTGTCTGCAGCGTGATGTTATGCGCTTCCGCCGCCAATGCCGCCAAGATCGGCGTCTCCATGCCTACTCAGTCGCTGCAGCGCTGGAATCAGGACGGCTCCAACATGAAGGCCATGCTGGAGAAGTCCGGTCACGAAGTCGATCTGCAGTACGCCGGCGACAATGATATTCCGACCCAGGTCAATCAGATTGAAAACATGATCGCATCAAACTGCGACGTGCTGGTGATTGCCTCCATCGACGGCTCCGCTTTAACTGAAGTTCTCAAGGGCGCAAAGGACAAGAACATCCCGGTCATTGCCTACGATCGTCTGATCATGAACTCTGACGCTGTCTCCTACTATGCCACCTTCGATAACACCAAGGTCGGCCGTCTGCAGGGGCAGTTTATTGCCGACGCTTTAGACTTAGCCAACGCCAAGGAGCCTTTAAACATTGAGCTGTTCACCGGTCCTACCGATGACAACAATGTGAACTTCTTCTGGGGCGGCGCTATGGAAGTCCTCAAGCCTTACATCGATAAGGGCACCTTAGTGGTTCCGTCCGGCCAGACCGAGAAGGAGCAGTGCGCTACCTTAAACTGGAACCTGGAAGAGGCCCAGAAGCGCATGGAGAATATCATCTCCTCCGTAAGCTATGGTCCTGAGGATACTCCGCTGGCCGCCGTGCTGACTCAGAACGACGCTTTAGCCAACGGCGTGACCAATGCGCTGCTCTCTGCCGGCTATGACAACACCAATATGCCGGTCATCACCGGTCAGGACTGCGACAAGCCTGCGGTGAAGAACATTAAGCGCGGCTATCAGTCTATGTCCGTGTTCAAGGACACCCGTACCTTAGCCACCCAGGTGGTCAAGATGGTCGACGCCATTGTGGCAGGTCAGGAAGTGGAAGTGAACGATACCACCACCTATAACAACGGCACCGGCGTTATTCCTTCCTACCTGTGCGAGCCTGTGGCAGCCACTAAGGACAACTATCAGAAGCTGTTGGTGGAGTCCGGCTACTACACTGAAGACGAGCTTTAATCCACGCTCTTAATCCGCTGCCGGACTTATTTGCCGCAGCGGTAAAAAGCATATTTTAGATTGAGGCGGGCGGCGCAAGCCGCCCGCATTGTAAGGCAAGGATGCAAAGATAGAATGGATAACAACAGCACTATCCTGGAGATGCGCAATATCACCAAGCGCTTTGGCAAGGTAACTGCTCTGTCAAACGTTAATCTGCAGGTCAAGCAGGGTGAAGTGCATGCTCTGGTAGGTGAGAACGGTGCTGGCAAGTCTACGCTGATGAATGTGCTGTCCGGAATTTACCCTTTCGGCAGTTATGAAGGCGATGTGGTTGTGGACGGGGAGATCTGCCAGTTCCACGGCATTACGGATTCTGAAAAGAAGGGCATCGTAATTATTCATCAGGAACTGGCCTTAGTCCCGTACCTTTCCATCGCAGAAAATATTTTCTTAGGCAATGAGCGTACCGCCTCCTGCAGCAATCGCGTCATGGATTGGCCGCGTACCTTCCAGCGCGCCAAAGAACTGCTGGAATTAGTCGGTCTGCATGAAGATCCGCATACCTTAATTAAGGATATCGGCGTGGGCAAGCAGCAGCTGGTGGAGATTGCCAAGGCCATCGCCAAGAACGTGCGCCTGCTCATTTTAGACGAGCCGACCGCTTCCTTAAATGAAACGGATTCGCAGAAGCTGCTCGATTTAATCGCCAAATTCCGCGATGAGGGCATGACCTCGATCATCATTTCGCACAAATTAAACGAGATCTCCTATATCGCCAACAATATTACCGTGATCCGCGACGGCTCGACCATTGAGACCCTGGACAACAGCAATCATGATGTCTCTGAAGCGCGCATCGTCGCCGGCATGGTGGGCCGCGCGCTGACTGACCGCTTCCCTAAGCGCGATATCAAGCCGCAGGATGAAGTGCTCTTTGAGGTCAGACATTGGAATGCCTATCATCCCTTAGATCGCACCCGCAAGGTCTGCGATGACGTCAATATTAAGATCCGCAAGGGCGAGGTGGTAGGCTTATCCGGTCTGATGGGTGCCGGCCGCACGGAGCTGGCCAAATCCGTATTCGGCCGCAGCTACGGCGTCAATATCTCCGGACAGGTGTTCATCAACGGCAAAGAAGTGCACCTAAACAGCGTGCAGGATGCTATTGACAATCATCTGGCCTACGTCACTGAAGATCGCAAGGGCGACGGCCTGCTGTTAAATACCCCGATTGTGGACAATACCACCCTGGCCCGCCTCGATAAGGTCTCCGAGCACAATATTATCGATAAGGATAAGGAAGTGCTGGTAGCTGACAAGTATCGTCAGGAACTGAAGACCAAGTGCTCCTCGGTCTATCAGCATGTCGGCAATCTTTCTGGCGGCAATCAGCAGAAGGTGCTTTTAGCCAAATGGATGTTTGCCGATCCGGATGTGCTGATCCTCGATGAGCCGACCCGCGGCATCGATGTGGGCGCGAAGTATGAAATTTACTGCATCATTAATGACTTGGTAGCTCAAGGCAAAGGCGTACTGATGATTTCATCCGAGCTGCCGGAGATTTTAGGCATGTGCGATCGCATCTACGTGATGAATGAAGCGCGCATCGTTGCTGAAATGCCGCGCTCTGAGGCTTCGCAGGAAAGCATTATGTCCGTCATTCTTCAAACTTCAGGCAGAAAATAAAAGGGAAATGCCATGAATCAGATCACCAATATCTTAAAGCGCAATTCGCTCCTGATGGCCCTGATTGCCGTCATGATCTTCTTTGAGATCATTATTCGTCTTACCGATCACGGATCGCTGTTCTCGCCGGCCAACTTCACCAACATCATCAGCCAGAACAGCTACGTGATCATCCTGGCTGTCGGCATGCTGTTCTGCATTATCGCCTGCGGCAACATCGACCTGGCCGTGGGCTCAACGGTAGCCTTAGTCGGCGCTATCGCCGGCGTGCTGATGGTAAACATGGAACTTAATGTTTACCTCTCCGTACTTATCTGCCTGGCGGTAGGCATTCTGATCGGCGCGTGGCAGGGCTTCTGGATTGCCTATATCCGCATTCCGGCCTTCATTGTGACCTTAGCCGGCATGATGCTCTTTCGCGGCATGGCTCTGCTGGTGCTGGACGGCCTGACCATCTCCCCGTTCCCGCCTGAGTATCTGCGCTACTTTACCTCCTTCATTCCGCGCGCCCGTGCAGACGCCTTCACCTTAACCGTGATCGTCACTGCGGTACTGGCTGCAGTTTACGTCATCGCCGCTTTCTACTCGCGCGCCTCTAAGGTCAGGAAGGGCTATGAAGTGGAGGATAAGATCGCTTTCGTGTTCAAACTCTGCGCGGTGCTCTTTGCCTTAATCGCCTCCGGTCTGCTTTTAGCTAACAACAAGGGCATTCCGGTGATCTTAGTGTTGCTCGTGATCATCATCGCCATTTACAGCTTTATTGCCAATAAGACGGTAGCCGGCCGCAGACTGTATGCCTTAGGCGGCAATGAGAAGGCCGCCAAGCTCTCAGGCGTGAATACCAACCGCATGTTCTTCCTTACCTATGTGAACATGGGCTTCTTATCGGCTGTAGCGGCTTTAGTCTGCGTAGCCCGCTTCAATTCCGCCGCTCCGACCGCCGGCAACGGCTATGAGCTCGATGCCATCGGCGCCTGCTTCATCGGCGGCGCATCCGCTTACGGCGGTGTCGGTACCGTCGGCGGCGCAGTGATTGGCGCAGTCTTTATGGGCGTTCTCAATAACGGCATGTCCATCTTAGGCATTGACGCCAACTGGCAGCGCACCGTAAAGGGCTTAGTGCTGCTGATGGCCGTGGTTATCGATGTGCTGTCCAAAAAGCGCGTTCAGGCTTAATTAACTTAAGGAGTTAAGATGAAATATTTATTGGGCGTGGATTTAGGAACTTCCGGTACTAAGACCGTCCTGTTTAATGAAAAGGGCGAGACCATCGCCTCCAAAACCGTCGAATACGAGCTCTATCAGCCTAAAAACGGCTGGGCGGAGCAGGATCCGGAGGATTGGTATCAGGCAGCCGTCACTACCATCAAGGCGGTGATGACTGAAAGCCGGGTTGACCCCGCTGCCGTGGCCGGCCTGTCCATCTCCGGTCAGATGCACGGACTTGTCATGCTCGACCAGAACGATCAGGTGCTGCGCCGCGCCATTTTATGGTGCGATGCCCGTACCGGCGCGCAGTGCGCGGAGATCACGGATAAGGTCGGCAAGAACCGCTTAATTGAGATCAACGCCAATCCGGCGCTGCCGGGCTTTACCGCCTGCAAGATCTTATGGGTGCGCGAGCATGAGCCTGAGCTCTATCAGCGCTGCACCTGCATGCTCCTGCCCAAGGACTACGTGCGCTTCCGCTTAACCGGGGTTAAGGCTCAGGAAATTTCCGACGCCTCCGGCACTAATCTGCTTGATATCAGAGCAAGGCAGTGGTCAGACGAGATCTTAAAGAAGCTCGACATTGACCCCAGGCTGCTGCCGCCTTTAATTGAGTCCTCTGCCAAGGCCGGCGAGATCACCGCTGAGGCAGCTGCCGCCACCGGGCTTAAGGCCGGCACCTTAGTGGCAGGCGGCGCCGGCGATAATGCCGCGGCCGCCATCGGCACCGGCGTGTGCGCTGACGGTCAGTCTTTCGTGACCTTGGGGACTTCAGGCGTGGTGTTTGCGCATACCTCCAAGCCCTCCATTGACCCCTTAGGGCGCGTGCACACCTTCTGCGCTGCCGTCCCGGGCGCATGGACCGCGATGTCCTGCACATTAGCCGCCGGCTTATCACTGCGCTGGATGCGCGATGAGTTCTTCTCCTTTGAGCAGCAGGCTGAAGCTGATGCCGGGCGCGATGTCTATGATTTAATGACGGCGCAGGCCGCTAAGATCCCGGCAGGCTCTGACGGCCTGATTTATCTGCCGTACTTAATGGGCGAGCGCTCGCCGGTGCTCGATCCGGAGGCGCGCGGCGTGTTCTTCGGCCTTTCGGCCCGTCACACCAAGGCCCATTTAACTCGTGCGGTTTTAGAAGGCATTACGCTCTCGCAGCGCCACAATTTAGAAGTGCTGCATGAGATGGGCATCGTCCCGACTTCACTGGCCGCCTGCGGCGGCGGCGGGCGCAGCCCGTTCTGGCGCCAGCTTTTAGCCGACATCTTAAAGTGCCGCGTTACCACCATTAAGTCCAAAGAAGGTCCGGCTTTAGGTGCTGCCATCCTCGCCGGTACGGCCGCCGGCCTCTTCTCCTCGGTAGAGGAAGGCTGCAGAGCTTTGGTGCAGCAGGGTGAGGCGCAGGCGTCTCCTGAATCTGCGCAGACTGCGCGCTACGATGAGATCTACGGCCTCTATCAGAGCCTCTACCCGGCCCTGCGCGGATCCTTTGCCCGTTTGGCCGCCCTGCGCGAGAGCCTGGATGCGGGGAAGAAGGCCCCTTATCCTTCGGTATTCTCTACGCAGTTTGAACGCTACGGCAAGGTCATCACCGGCATTGATACGGATAAGGTGTGCAGGCTTTTAGAGCAGTGCAGCTGCCCGCAGGACGCCGTGACCTACGTGGCCTCCGAGCCTCTTTTAGAGACCGAAGATCTCAAGGCGGATTTGGAAAACCGCGTCTTCGGCGGACTGCCCATTGAAATCGGCTACTGCTCGGGCCATAATCGCGTGCTTAACTGCCTTGAGTATCATCGCAACAGCGAGCTTAACATCTGCGGTACTGATGCTGTGTTTATGCTCGCCCCGCTGACGGCGATCAAAGACGGTATTGTGGACAGCAGTGCCGTAGAGATCTTCTCTGCGCCCAAGGGAACGGCAGTGCTCTTTTATGAGACCTCGCTGCATTATGCCCCCTGCAGTGCAGATAAGGACGGCGTGTTCAGAGTCTGCGTGGTGCTGCCGCGCGGCACCAATACCGCCAAGCCTGAGGGCATGAAGGATGATCTGGAGACCTCCATGCTGACCAATGAAAATAAGTGGCTGCTGGCGCACGCTGACAGCCCTGAAGCCCATGCGGGCATCACCACGGGACGCGTGATCGGGCATAATGTGAGCCTTGATGATTAATACACCGGCTGCAGCCGGATTTTTCGGCTGCAGCGCTTAAAACTTTTACACCATATATGGAGATATAACACATGCATATGAACAATATCCCTGACGTTAAGTTAGGCATTATCGCGGTCTCCCGCGACTGCTTCATCCGCACCTTATCGGAGCGCCGCCGCCAGGCGATCGTCGCTGCCGCTCAGGAGCAGGGTCTGGCCATCGCTGAGATCAAGACCATTGTAGAGAATGAAAAGGACGCCATGGAGGCCGTGGAGGCTGCCAAGGCCATGGGCTGCAATGCCTTATGCGTCTTCTTAGGCAACTTCGGTCCGGAGACTCCGGAGACCATCATTGCTCAGAAGTTCAGCGGCCCCTGCATGTATGCCTCGGCTGCCGAAGAGACCGGCAATGACTTAGTGGACGGCCGCGGCGACGCTTACTGCGGCATGCTCAACTGCTCCTACAACTTAGGTCTGCGCAAGCTCAAGGCCTTCATCCCGGCCTATCCGGTAGGCACTGCCTCTGAGATCGTCGAGATGATCAAGGACTTCATCCCGGTAGCCCGCACCTTAATCGGCCTGTCCGGCCTGAAGATCATTTCCTTTGGTCCGCGTCCGCAGGACTTCTTTGCCTGCAACGCCCCGATCAAGGCCTTATACGACATCGGCGTGGAGATCGAAGAGAACTCCGAGCTTGACCTGTTAGTGGCCTACAAGAAGCATGCCGGCGATCCGCGCATTGCTGAGGTGGTCGAGGATATGAAGAATGAGCTGGGCATGGGCAACACCTATCCTGACATGCTCCCGCGCATGGCGCAGTTTGAGCTGACTCTGCTCGACTGGGCTGAGGCTCACAAGGGCTCGCGCAAGTATGTGGCCTTTGCCGACAAGTGCTGGCCGGCCTTCCCGGAGGAGTTCGGCTTTGAGCCCTGCTATGTCAACTCGCGCCTGGCCTCCCGCGGCATCCCGGTATCCTGCGAGGTGGATATTTACGGTGCGCTGTCTGAGTACATCGGCGCCTGCGTCACTCAGGACGCCGTCACCCTGCTTGACATCAACAATTCCGTCCCGGCTGATCTCTTCAATGAGGACATCAAGCCGCGCTTCCCGCAGTATCAGCTGACCGATACCTTCATGGGCTTCCACTGCGGCAACACTCCGTTCTGCAAGCTTACCAAGACCACCGAGTGCAACTTAAAGTGCGGCAAGATCAACTATCAGATCATTCAGCATCGTCTGCTGGAAACCGGCGATCCGGACTTCACCCGCGGCACCTTAGAGGGTGATATTGCCGCAGGTCCCATCACCTTCTTCCGTCTGCAGACCACTCCGGACACCAAGCTGCAGGCCTATGTGGCTGAAGGTGAAGTGCTGCCGGTCGGCACCCGCTCCTTCGGCGGCATCGGCATCTTCGCCATCAGCGAGATGGGCCGCTTCTATCGCCATGTCTTAGTGGGCAAGCGCTATCCGCACCACGGTGCCGTAGCCTTCGGCCACGTCGGCAAGGCCTTATTCGATATCTTCACCATGCTGGGCGTGGAGGATATCGGCTTCAATCAGCCTGCCGGCATGCTCTACAAGACGGAGAACCCGTTTGTAAAGTAAGCCTTTAAGGCTGATCTCCCCGCCCTCTGCGGCGGGGAGGCTTTCGCCGGCTGCCCTGAGACCTTGGGTTTAACAGGACTGCCGGCAAAAGCAGGCATGCAGAAACTGAGGTTTTTCATGAAAGTCACCGTTAAAAGCTTAGCTGAGGCTGCGGGCGTCTCCCGTGGCACCGTTGATCGGGTGCTCCACAACCGCGGCAGCGTCAAAGCCGAGGTGGCTTCCCGCATTAAGCAGCTGGCCAAAGAATACGGCTATGTGCCCAATCGCGCCGGCCGGGCGCTGGCTGCAGCTAAAACGCCGATTAAAATCGGCGTGCTGCTGCCCTCTATCGGCAACGCCTTCTTTGATGATGTCAAAAACGGCATAGTCAATGCAGCCGCTGAGTACCGTGATCTGGGACTTGAACTTCTGCTGCGCGAGGTGCAGGGCTATGACTTAACCGAGCACATGGCCTCGGTGGATTATTTAGTCAGCCGCAATTGTCAGGCGCTGTGCCTGTGCACCGTAGATGTACCGCAGATGCGCACTAAGATCAATGAGTTAAGCAGTGCCAGCAAACCGGTGGTTCTGCTCAATACTACGGTGCATGATGCGCAGAAACTCTGCTACGTCGGCCCTGACTACAAGCGCGGCGGGGCGGCCTGCGGCGGCATGCTGGCGTTATGCTGTCAGCATGCCCCTTTGAAGATCCTAATTGTCACCGGCTCTAAGGACATGCTCGGGCATAATCTGCGCATTGAGGGGCTGCAGGAAGAACTGAAGCGGCAGGGGCGCGCGTTTGAAATTGTCGGCATCGTGGAGAGCAATGATTCTGATGTGACCGCACAGCAGGTGACCTTAGAGGCCTTCCGGCAGCGCCCGGATATCAACGTGGTCTATATCACGGCCGCCGGCGTGCAGGGAGCGGGAGCTGCTTTGATTTCGCTGGGACGCGCGGACATCTTTGCCATGTGCTCGGATGACATCCGCACTACCCGCGAGCTGATCGAAAAAGGCATTATCAAATTTACGGTGTGCCATCAGCCTGAACGTCAGGGATATCATGCGGTCAAGCGCGCTTATATGGCCTT
Organism: uncultured Succinivibrionaceae bacterium; assembly: GCA_944389865.1. GTDB lineage: Bacteria > Pseudomonadota > Gammaproteobacteria > Enterobacterales > Succinivibrionaceae > Avisuccinivibrio. The sequence continues at coordinate 3,447 of CALXNX010000051.1, read as the reverse complement.
GACCGGTCAACTGTCCGAAGATCCGCAGGACTTTATCACCGACACCATCATCAAAATTAAGGCTAATCTGTAGCAGGCTGGATCCGTACGGCCAGCGGCTGCACATTCTGCTGTTTTATCCTGATTTTGTGAACTCCGCAGCTTTTTGCCGGCCGTATCTGCCCGCAGTTGCCGTTACAATAGGCTATGTTTGAGTTTGATGCAGCACGCTCCGGTCAGAGTTATCATGCCGCGCAATTAGAGGATGTCAGCCTTAAGGACTGTCTTGCGGCGGGAGATTTTGCCGCGCAGTCTTTAGCTTTGTGCCGGCACATGTTTTATTTGGCCGCGCAAAGCGTAGATCCTGAGCTGTGGGACTACGTTGCCGATGAGGTGGTCTATATCGGATCGCTGCAGGGACAGGACGGGGTGCAGGGCCGCAACAATTACCGCGAGACCCTGAAGATCTATCAAAAGACTTCTTTTGCGATTTTAGGTCCGCATTACTATGTACTGCACAGTACCGACAAATGCGCGGTGATCTGCGGCGAGCATGTGCTGCAGAGTAAGGGAGGCGCGCTGCAGATGACGGTGCCGCAGCGCTTTACCATGTTCTTTATTCCGCGCGCGGGCCGCCCATGCCTGCTTCATGCGCATGTCTCTGAGCCTGATGTGCTGAAGCAGGACGGCGAGGATTTCCCTTATTTAATGGGCCGCGAGCTCAAGGAAATTTTAATTAATTATCGGCGCAGCGCCGAATTTGACGAGCTTACGGGCCTTAATAACCGCAATTATTTAGAGGCAGCCTACAGCGATTTGGACGCTGAACTTGCAGCCAAAGGCGGCTTGGTGTGCTTATACGATTTAAACAGCTTTAAGCCCGTAAACGATCATTTAGGCCATGCCGCCGGCGATGCGCTGCTGCGTCTGTTTGCGCAGACGCTGCAGCAGGCGGTGCAGGAGGCTGAATTGGCTGCTCCTGACGTCCTGCGCATCGGCGGGGATGAGTTTCTCTGCTCATAGCCGCAGGGGCCGGCAGCGCTGAGGCGGTGAGGCTGCGCGCTGTTGTGCGCCGCTGCTTTAAGCGCAGGGTGCAGACGCTCTATCCTGAGGTGAGCTGTGCCGCAGGCAGCGCGGTCAAGGGGGAGGGGCAGGAACTGCCGTCCCTGCGCGAGCTCATTTCGACTGCTGATCTGCAGATGTTCAAAGCCAAAGCCCGTATAAAGGACTTAGGGAGGCGGTGATGACCATGGACTATACGCCCGCAGAGTTTGGGCGGCGCGCAGTGGAAGCGGGGCGCTTAATTCTCGATTTAGACGGGCAGCATGATCCGCGCTATTGGGATTTAGTAGGCGAGGACGGGCTTTACATCGGTCCGATGGCGCAGCAGTTCTGCTGGGGCAGGCAAGAGCTATAAGGACAAGACTCCTAACGATATGGTGTTCTGGTTCACGCGGCATAATCAGGAATATCGGCTCATTTATTCAGACGGCGAGACTGCTTTGGTGACCTGTACCTATATGCTTTCCACCAGCGAGCAGGACAGCATCTTTCTTTTGATCAAGCAGCGCCTGACCATGCTCTTTGTCAGTGTGGACGGTGAGCCGCGCCTGAAGCATATTCACGTCTCCGATCCGCATATTATTGATGAGCACGGGCAGGATACGCTCTATAACGCCGGTGAAGAGCTCAAAGCCTATTTAGCGCAGGCGCGAGAGCGCTCGCAGCGCTGCGCTCTTACCGGTCTGTACAACCGCAATTACTACGAAAAGAACTACGACAGTCTGCTGGCGTGGTTTAACAGCTCGCCGCAGGCGGGATTGGTCATGTTCTTTGACCTGAATAACTTCAAGGTGATCAATGACAGCAGGGGCCACAGCAGCGGCGATTTTCTGCTGTCCGCGCTCGCGAGCGCTCTGCAGTACGCCGTCAGCAGGGCGCTGCCCGGCGGCGGCAGCGTGGTGCGCTTTGGCGGCGATGAATTTGTGCTCTTAAGCCCTGCAGGCAGCTTAAGCCACGCCGGGGCATTTCTGCGCGAGCTGCGCCTGGCTTTTGCCCGCGGCTGCGGGCCCGAGTACGCTGACGTGTCCTTCTCGGCGGGCTTTGCCTGCGGCGGTCATCAGCGCCATAGATCTTTAAGCGAGCTCATTTCGGTGGCTGATGCGCGGATGCTGCGCTGCAAGCGCCGGCTAAAGGCCGGCCGCTGAGCTGCAGTTTTCCGGCAGGATGCCTTTATCACTGCGAAAGTGCGTGTGTAAGGCTTGATTAAGATCCGCAAAAGTGGAGATCTGCGGCAGCGGGCTTAAGCCGCAGGCGTACAAAATGTCCTCCCGATCTTTGCCGCTGCCATCCGAGCTTAAGGACAGCGACAGATAACGGCAGGTTCCATCCGGATCCGGCATCACCATGACCAGCATTTCGCGCAGCGCAGTGCAGATCTGCTCTGCGCTGAGTTTGACGCCCAGATCAGTAAGGTGCAGCTGCAGCCGCCGCAGCAGAGCCTGCGCCAGCACGCAGATCCCCAGCTCAACATGCAAAGGGCGGATGGGGCGGGGAGTAAGGGGACGCTGTTTAAAGAACTGCAGGCTCTCTGTGCTGAGATTTATCAGCCGATAGAGCTCATGGGCAGTGAACTCAGTCCTTTCGGGATGATAAGCGCACAGCCTAAGGCCTGCTGATGGATCCCACCTGACGAGCTCTTTATCATAAAAGGCGGCAAGCGTGCAGTTAAAGCCCCACGGGTTATGCCAGTCAGTTTTGACAACTGTGCCGTCAGCTGCAGTCCGGCATTGCTCCCACAGCTCCTGGCGCTGCGCAGCAGGCAGTGCGCCTGCGGGCAGCTCCAGCACCCAGGGGACCTGCAGCCTGCGCAGCAGTTCAGCATGCGCCGGGAGATCCAAATTGCTGCCCGTGATCACCAGTGGAGCGCTGCTGCGTTCTTCAAGATGCATAAAGTACAGCTGCTGACACAGCTTCGTGCAATTGCCGGCACAGCTGGCAAAACTGTCGCACCCTACGGCCATGCCGTGACCGTCGATGGTTACCGCACAGGCGCTCTCCTGGTCATAGCAGATGATGGGCGTTAACTCATCGCCGGTGAGTTCAACTGACTGCCGGCGCAGCCAATTGAAGATCGATCCGCCGTTAGTGAACAAAAAAGTGTAAGCCTGGTCATATAAATCAGCTGACGGCACGCTGCGGGCCGGATCGCCCAGCCAGCAGTTTTTATGCAGGTCAGGCGTCTGAAGCCGGCAGGGGCGGATCAGCTGCTGCGCCGTCACAAAGAAGAGCGCGGCACTGACGTCAAAGTGCAGGTCCATGCGCTTCTTGACCTGCGCGATTTTATCCTTCAGGCGCAGCTCCTCATTCCACAGCTTAAGGAGCGGTATATCCGGCATTGAGCAATAAAATTTTTGAATATTCTACTGCCCCCTGAAGGCAGACGTTTGAAAAACGTCGTCAGCCGCC
>CALXNX010000050.1 GCA_944389865.1 uncultured Succinivibrionaceae bacterium | reverse complement strand
ATAAAAAGAGCAGGTTACCCTGCCCGTTTCTGTATGCCATAACTAAAAATCAGGGAGCGACTTATTGGTCGCCCCCTATCCTTGCCGTAAATTGATGAAAAACTATTTCCTCACTGCGGCTCTGTTGGCCGCAATCACCTGCTGCTGCGCAAGCGCCTCACAGGCGGCAGCCAGTCAATCTGATCTGATTGAGGCCTGCAATCAGAAGGATGTTCAAAAATGCGCCGAGCTCTCCGCCGCGCTTTTGGATAACTTTGATTACGACAATGCCCTTAAGTACGCCAAAATGGCCTGCGATTTGGGGGACGGACCCTCCTGCACTTCCGCAGGCGACATCCTGGCCAACCAGTCTGAGGACGATAATGGGGGCAAAGTTTTTCAAGAGGCCAATGCATATTATCTCAAGGCCTGTGAGTTCAAGTCCGGGGCGGGCTGTACCGCGGCGGGCCTGAATTATGAGCAGGGCCGCGGCGTCGGAGCGGATTACGTCAAAGCCGCTCAGTACTTTAAGCAGGCTTGTGATCTGAAAGATCCTCAAGGGTGTTTCAACATGGGCAGGATGTACTCAACCGGAGTCGGGGGCAGGCAGGATCACCCTAAAGCCATTGAGTTCTTAAAAAGCGCCTGCAGTTTGAATGACGCGAAATCCTGCGCCTCAGTGGGGATCTACATCTACAACGGCACGGGCATCAAAAGGGATTTAAAAGCAGCCGCTGAATATTTCAGCAATAGCTGCGATCTTAACAACAACACCGGCTGCACCTACGCGGGCTTGATGTACGAGAACGGGGAAGGGGTGAAAAGGGATTACGCCGCGGCTTATCAATATTTTGACAAAGCCTGCAATCTGAATGTGATGGATGAGCCCAACGCTGACGCCTGCTACATGCTGGGGCAGTATAATCAGCAGGGTAAAGGCGTGAGTAAAAACGAGACCAAAGCCGCAGAACTTTATGCCAAAGGCTGTGATTTTAATGACGGCAGAAGCTGCGGCGCCCTGGCCAGTCTGCAGTTAAACAAAATTACCGAGAGGAAGACTCCGGAAGCCTTCGAGACCTTCAAGTACGCCAAAAAAGGCTGTGAGCAGAAGGATGGTCAAAGCTGCGTGGTGTTAGGTCTCATTTATTACAACGGCCTTACCAGCGGGATTGATACCTTCAAGGCTTTTGAGTATTTTGAGCACGCCTGTGATCTCAATTATCCTCAAGGATGCATCTATGCAGGCAACAGCACGGCAAGAGGTACCGGCACCATTCAAAATCTGACAAAAGCTTTTGAGTTCATCAAAAAAAGCTGTGAACTCAACTCTCCAGAGGGGTGCTATGAAATGGGCACGTACTATCACGGCGGAAACGGGGTCACACAGAGCTACAAACTTGCTGCAGAGTGCTACCGCAAGTCCTGCGACCTGAATTATCAGAAGGGATGCGATTCTTTAAAACAGATCAACGCCAGAGGATACTGAAGATTCAGCTGAGGCCGCGTAATTCCTCGCGTGAGCGAGGGGCGCAGCTGCTGCGCATGAGCCTGTTTTCATAAAATTTAACTGGGGAGGACTGCTGCAGTACGAAAGCGGCGCAGTCTTTAAGACGCATTATCCGGCGTGCGGTCCGGCCACGCTTGGGCGGCCGGAGCACAGTCGTAACTGCTGTTAAAGATGAAAAAACGCTTTTAGGCAGGCAGTGCCGAGGCGGGCACAGCAATGACGGCAGCGGTAAATCACTCTGCACAAAGAAGCGCAGGGGAAAACAGAATTTCATCAGCGCCAGCCGATGATATGCCGAATTCTGAAACAATAGAAGCTATGCAGGAAGCGCAGCGCATGAGGGCTGATTCCTCGATAGGTAAAACATACGCTGATGCAGATCAAATGATGCAGGAGCTCCTTGCTGATAAAGCTTAGGGGCTGACGGTATTGGGTCAATTATCCGGACAAAGTCTTGAGCGCAGCGGAAGATCAGTTATGCGGGCACAATTCCCTACGGCACCGGCGATTTTAAGCCTGAGCAGATCATCAGCGCAGATCCAGAGGTAAATTCGGCGCATATTCCGGTTCCTGCGCATTCAGCGGGGCGCGGCCGTCTTTAAACGCGCTTTTGTCTACAGCTCTTCCGGTACAGGCGTGCCGCTCTGGGCAAAGGTACTCTTTAAATACTGATAGAGTTCGCGCAGGGCCGGCTTGTCCTTAAGCTCCTGCGCCTGCTCAGTCTGCGCTTTTTTCACTAAGGAGCGCAGCTTGTTCCTATCGAGGTTATAGCAGATCCCGCACAGCGTATTGATGCCGGCAGTGCCCTTTTCCAGCAGCTGCGCACGCAGTTTTTCGAGGCGCATGGTATTGGGATCGACCACGGCCGATGCGCCCTGCAGGTTCAGCTGCTGCTTTAAAGGCTCCAGGTCATATCCGCGCATTAACTTAGCGGCATACTGCAGCTGCCGCCGCTTTTCATCGGAATTGCGCTTGAGCCCGCGCGCTACGATCAGCGCCTCCTTAATGCTCTCATCGGGAAAGCGCAGCGCACCGAAGGCCTCGGGACCTAAATTTCCCAGATCTTCGGCTAAACGGCGCACCGCCTGCGCCTGGCGTTTATGCTCCGAGCGGCTCTCCTCCTCGGGCTCGGCGTCAAAACCGGAAAAATATTCCTGCTCTGCCATGTCTTTCTCCTGACGACTGTCTTAAGGGGCGGCTATTGTACCATGGTGCAGCCGGGCGCTAAGATTTCCAGCGCCAGCGCCGGCGCACGCTTTTGCGGATGATGAAATTAAAGCGCTTAATGTAAACGCGGGCGCGCCGGGCCTTAAAGCGCTGACCGGCCAGCACCAGGATCACGCCGCAGACAATCAGCGCAATGCCTCCTGCAAGGCTGAGGCTTAAAGGCTCAGCAAAGAGCAGTACCGACAATGTAACGGCGGTGACCGGCTCCAGTGCTCCCAAAATGGCCGTGCGCGTTGAGCCGATGGCTGCGATGGAAACATTCATCAGCTCGAGGGAAATAATGGTCGGCACCAGGGCTAACAGGGCAATGAAGATTAAAGCCGTGGGCGTGGGCAGCTTAATGGCGGAGGTCGGACTGATGCCCATGTAGATCGCAGTTACGCCCACTGAGAATAAGATCAGATAAAAGGTGAGCTTTTCGTTGGAGATCAAAAGATGGGTGCGGTTGATGCCGACGATGTAGAGGGCGTAGGTAAAGGCTGACGCTCCGGCCAAAAGCACCCCGACAAGCGATAAGCCGCCTTCCTCCGCGCCGTGCAGCATCACCACGCCGGCAAAGCTCAGCGCAATGGCCAAAATCAAGGACAAGGAGAGCTTTTCATGATAGACCAGCACCATGATAAAGGCGGTGAAGATCGGGTACAGAAACATCAAAGTGGCGCTGATGCCCGCGTTCATATAGGAAAAGGAAATGAAGTAGGTGAGCGTGGAAAGGGCAAAGCAGATCCCCGGCAGCGCCAGCGCGCGCAGATCTTTCCACGGCAGCAGGATCTGATCTTTTTTCCACAAAAGCAGCGGCAATATTAAGATCAGCGCGCCGAAATAGCGGTAGAACAGAGCATTAGCGGCATCAAAGCCGATGCCGTAGAGCGCTAAGGCTAAAGCCGGGCTGCAGCCGTAGGCAGCTGCAGAGAGCATGCCGGCCAGCGAGCCTTTGACGGCAGACGGGTTTGCAGCCATTTACGACCTCCTGTCAGGTGATTATGCAGGCGGATTATACGCTCAGCCCCTGCTGATTTGCCGGCTGATTTGCGCTTTTGCGCGGGGACTTTTACAATCACTCAGGTTGAAAAGCATGGTTCAGAATGTTTGAAAGGAAAAGCTGATGGCAGCGGACTTTTTTGCAGAAATTGCAGCGTTAAGAGCGGATTTGTCGGATAAGGCTCAGCAGGCGGTGGAAACTGCGACGCGTTTAGGCGCCGATGCCTGTGAGGTGGTGATCGGTTTTACCCGCGGCATTGATGTGTCTACCCGCAGGACTGAGATTGAAAACGTTGAGTTCAATCAAAGCCGCAGCATGGGTATTGCGGTGTTTAAAGATCAGCGCCGCGGCAGCGCCTCGACTTCAGATTTGGCTGCCAGGTCAATTGAAGAGTGCATAGCCGCTGCCCTGCAGGTAGCGCGCTATACCGATCCTGATCCCTGCGCCGGCATCTGCGAGCCGGAGCTGCTGTGCCGTCACCCTGACGACTTTGATCTGCTGCAGGAAGTGCAGGACGATCCGCAGGCGCTGTTAAAGCTCTCAGCCGATACCGAAAGAGCGGCTTTAGCGGCAGCCGATCACCGTATTAAGGACAGCGACGGCGGATCAGCTTCTGCTGAGGTTAAGGTGCGGGTAGTGGCCAGCTCGCATGATTTCTGCGTCAGCAGAGCCTCCAGCGCCCACAGTCTGGATCTGACCTTAATCGGGGAGGAGAATGGGCGCATGCAGCGCGGCTCCGGCTTTTCTATTTCCTGCAAAGCGAAAGATTTACAGTCTCCGGATGCAGTGGCGGCTGAGGCCTTAGAGCGCACTTACGGGCGCTTAAATGCCTTTAAGCCCAAATCGGGCCGCTGCAGCATCATCTTTACGCGCGGGGCGGCCAGATCCTTATGGGGACATCTGCGCGAGGCCATGGCCGGCTCCAATATCTATTTAAAGTCTTCGTTTCTGTGCGGCCGATTAGGCGAGCAGATCCTGCCTCCCTTTATCACTCTGCATGAAGATCCGCATGTGCGCGGCGCTTTAGGCGCGCGCAGCTTTGACAGCGAGGGCGCAGCCACTTTTGCGCAGGATTGGGTCAAGGACGGCGTGCTGCAGGAATATCTGCTCTCCTCCTATACCAGCCGCAAATTGGGGATGAAAAACAACGCCCACAGCGGCGGCTGCGGTTTAATTTACGTTCAAAGCAGCGCCGAGCAGAGATCTCTTGAAGATCTCATGCGGGAGGCCGGCGAGGGGCTGGTGATAGACAGTCTGATGGGGCAGGGCGTGGATATTGTCAGCGGCAATTATTCGCGCGGGGCCTCCGGCTTTTACTTTAAAAACGGCGAGCGGGTGCAGGCGGTGCATGAGCTTACCGTGGCTGCGGACTTAAAGCAGCTGTACAGTCAGATTGCCGCGGTGGGCAATGACGTGGATGAGCGCTACAGTCTGAGGACCGGATCGCTTTTGATCCCGGATCTGGCAGTGTCAGGATCTTAAGCGCTGCTGTCTGTCTGCACCTAAAACATGCCGCAGGGCAAATTTTCCCCACGCGGCGTTTGCGCCGCGCCGCGCTTTTTCTTATAGTGAGAACAGGCTCAAAGACTTCAGGGTTCAGCCCTGCACGCCTTTGACAAAACAGCTGTACGCACAAATTTAGGAGAAAACCATGCTGAAGGATGTTAATCCGACCAAAACCGCTGCCTGGAAAGCTTTAAGCGAGCACTTTGCCGCCACTAAGGGCCGCACTATTAAGGAATTATTTGCGGCCGATCCGGATCGCTTTGCCAAGTTTTCCCTGCGCCTTAACGATGATCTGCTGCTCGATTACTCCAAGAACATCATTGACGCCAAGACGATGGAGCTCCTGTTTGCCTTAGCCCGCGAGTGCGATGTCCCGGGCGACATTGAGGCCATGTTCCGTGGCGATAAGATCAACCGCACTGAAGATCGCGCCGTGCTGCACACCGCGCTGCGCAATTTCTCCGGCCAGCCGGTGCTGGTGGACGGTCAGGATGTGATGCCCGATGTAAAGCGCGTCCTTGCCAAGATGAAGGATTTCTGTGAGCGCGTCATTTCCGGGGAGTGGAAAGGCTATACCGGCAAGCCCATCACCGATATCGTCAATATAGGCATCGGCGGCTCGGATTTAGGTCCCTGCATGATCACTGCCGCCTTAACTCCGTATCACACCCGCTTAAAGGCCCATTTCGTCTCCAACATCGACGGCACTCACATGGCTGAAACCTTAAAGGTGTGCGATCCGGAGACTACCATGTTCCTGATTGCCTCCAAGACCTTCACCACCCTGGAGACCATGACCAATGCGCACACCGCCCGCGACTGGTTCTTAAAGCAGGCAGGCGACATCAAGCATGTGGCCAGGCACTTCGTAGCTATTTCCACCAATACTGCTGAAGTGGCCAAGTTCGGCATCGATACTGAGAATATGTTCGAGTTCTGGGACTGGGTTGGCGGACGCTATTCTTCATGGTCGGCCATCGGCCTGTCCATAGCCTTAGCCTGCGGTTTTGACAATTTTGAGCAGTTCTTAAAGGGCGGCTATGCGATGGACTGCCATTTCCGCACCGCACCCTTAGAGCAGAATCTGCCGGCCGTCATGGCTTTGGTCGGACTGTGGTACAACAATTTCTACGGCTTTGCCACTGAGGCCATCCTGCCTTACGATCAGTATATGTACCGTTTCCCGGCCTATTTCCAGCAGGGCAATATGGAATCGAACGGCAAGAGCGTGGACAGAAACGGCAATCCGGTAGATTATCAGACCGGTCCCATCATCTGGGGCGAGCCGGGCACCAACGGTCAGCACGCTTTCTATCAGCTCATCCATCAGGGCACCAAGGTTGTGCCGTGCGACTTCATCGCGCCGGCCCGCACCCACAACCCGCTGGGTGATCATCACGTCAAGCTGCTCTCCAATTTCTTTGCACAGACTGAAGCTTTAGCTTTCGGCAAGACCCGCGAGGAAGTGATCGCGGAGTTTGAAAAGAAGGGCAAAAAGCCTGAGGAGTATATGCCTGTGGTGCCGTTTAAGGTCTTCACCGGCAATCGTCCGACCAACTCCATCTTAGTCAAGGAAATTACCCCCTTCACCTTAGGTGAGCTGGTAGCGCTGTATGAGCACAAGATCTTCGTGCAGGGCGCTATCCTCAATATCTTCACCTTCGATCAGTGGGGCGTGGAGTTAGGCAAGCAGCTGGCGATGCGCATTATCCCTGAGCTGGAGAGCGCAGATCAGATCACCTCGCATGACAGCTCTACCAACGGCCTTATCAATGCCTACAAGCAGATGCGCGGCTGATTGACGCATCCCGGCGCGCAGCGCCGGGCTTGATCCTTTAATGCAGGCTTTTCTGTACTGACGCAGAAAGGCCTGTGCTGTTTTTAGATCAACAGAAGCAATTCGGTTAGTTTTATGCATTTTCTGTTTATGCCTGATTCCTTCAAAGGCTCATTAAGTGCGACGCAGATTTGTCAGATTCTGCAGGACTGCGCCCAGCGCATTTTCCCGGATGCGGTCTGCAGCCGGATCCCGATAGCCGACGGCGGCGAGGGTACGGTGGACTGCTTCCTGCAGGTATCAGGCGGGGTGCGCGTTAAGGTAAGAGCAGCAGGTCCCTTGATGGAGCCGCAGGAGAGCTTTTACGGTTTAATCCATGACGGGCGCACTGCGGTGATAGAAATGGCCGCCTGCGCCGGTCTGCCCTTAGCGGAGGGGCATAAAGATCCGGCCCGGGCCACGACTTACGGCGTGGGTGAATTGATCTCAGCCGCCTTATCCCCGAACTTAAAGGGGCGGGAAGCTGACCATATCATTTTAGGTCTGGGCGGCAGTGCGACCACTGACGGCGGCTGCGGCATGGCGGCGGCCCTGGGCGTGCGCTTTTATAATGCGGCAGGAGAGACTTTTGTTCCGACCGGCGGTACTTTAAAGGATATTGCCCGCATTGATGCTTCCGCCATCGATCCGCGTTTTAAGCAGGTCAGGATCACAGCCATGTGCGATATCGACAATCCGCTGTACGGTCCTGACGGCGCTGCTTATGTTTTCGGACCGCAGAAGGGTGCGGATCCGGCCTTGGTCAAGGAGCTCGATGCCGGTCTGCAGCATTTGGCGGCGGTGATCCTGCGTGATCTTAAGCTTGATGTGTCTCAGGTTCCCGGCGCGGGCGCGGCCGGCGGCATGGGGGCGGGATGCCTCGCGTTTTTAGGAGCGCAGCTGCAGTCGGGCATTGATACGGTGCTTGAGGCTGCGGACTTTGAGCATGCGGCTGAGCTTGCCGATTACATCATCACCGGCGAGGGCCGGATCGATGGACAGAGTCTGCAGGGCAAGGCGGTGATCGGCATTGCCCGCCGCGCGCAGGCCTTCGGCAAACCGGTGATCGCGCTGGTAGGCGGCGCGGTGGACAGCGAGCTGGCGCCTGCCTGGGAGCAGGGGCTTACCGCAGTCTTTACCATCAACCGCCTGCCGCAGGATTTGGCGCTGTCCAAAGCGCACAGCGCGGAGAATTTAGCGGCTGCAGCTGAGAACCTCTTCAGGCTTATTAAAGCTGCGCAGAAATAGACAGGCAAAGAAAAAGCAGGCCCAAGCCTGCTTTTTCCTGCAGTTCAATTAAGTTCTGAATTATTCGTCTAAGGTGACGATGGACTTGCCGGTCATCTCAGGCGGGATGTCCATGCCCATTAAGTACAGCATGGTCGGAGCGATGTCGCACAGCTTGCCGCCTTCACGCATGTGAGCCTTGCGGCCGACATAGATAAATGGCACCGGCAGGTTGGTGTGAGCGGTGTAGGGCTGGCCGGTGGTCAGATCCTTCATGCGCTCGCAGTTGCCGTGGTCGGCGGTAATTAAGCACTCGCCGCCCACCTTCTGCAGGGAAGAGACTACGCGGCCGATGCAGCTGTCCACCGCCTCGACGGCCTTCACGGCAGCCTCATACACGCCGGTGTGACCTACCATATCGCCGTTGGGGTAGTTGCAGATGATCACATCGTACTTGCCGGACTCAATGGCAGCGCACAGCTTGTCGGTCAGCTCGCCCGAGCTCATCTCCGGCTGCAGATCGTAGGTGGCCACCTTCGGGCTCTGAATTAAGGTGCGATCCTCGCCCGGGTATACGGTCTCCACGCCGCCGTTGAAGAAGAAGGTGACGTGAGCGTACTTCTCAGTCTCCGAGATGCGCAGCTGCGTTTTGCCGTGCTTGGACAGCCATTCGCCTAAAGTATTGTGCAGCTCCTCAGGCGGATAAGCGCACGCGGTCTTGATGTCAGCGGCGTACTCGGTCAGCATGACGAAGTCAGCAAGCTTCGGGGTGACTTTACGCTTAAAGCCGTCAAAGTCCGGGTTGACGAAAGCTCTGGTGATCTGACGGGCGCGGTCGGCGCGGAAGTTCATGAAAATGACGCTGTCGCCGTCCTGCATCGGAGCAGGCTCGCCTACCACGGAAGCCTTCACAAATTCATCGTTTTCATCACGGGCGTAGGCGGCCTCAACGGCAGCGGCGGCGGACGGGAACGGAGCGAATTCGCTCTTGCCCTGAGTTAATAAATCGTAGGCCTGCTGTACGCGATCCCAGCGGTTGTCGCGATCCATGGCGTAGTAGCGGCCGATGACGGAAGCAAAGCGGCCGGCGCCTAATTGGGCAAACTTCTCTTCAAAAGGCTTGAAGTACTCTAAGGCGCTGCGCGGCGGTACATCGCGGCCGTCTAAGAAAGCGTGGAAGTACAGCTTCTTAGCCCCGCGCTGGGCCGCAAGCTCCAGCATGGCCAGAATATGATCCTGATGGCTGTGAACGCCGCCCGGAGAGCACAGGCCCATCACGTGCACGGCCTTGCCGGCCTTCACGGCCTTATCTACAGCAGCGCACAGCACTTCATTTTTGAAGAAGTCGCCGTCTTTAATGGCCTTGGTGATGCGGGTTAATTCCTGATAGACCACGCGGCCGGCGCCGATGTTGGTGTGTCCTACCTCAGAGTTGCCCATCTGACCGTCCGGCAGGCCGACATCAATACCGGAGGCATGAATGTCAGTGTGAGCGTACTTGGCGCACAGGCCGTCTAAGACCGGAGTCTTGGCGTTGGCTACAGCGTTGAACTCAGTTACCGGGTTGTCGCCCCAGCCGTCCATAATAATAAGAGCTAAAGGTTTTTTGGCCATTATTGTCTATCCCGTAATTAAATGTTGATACTATCAAACTGCCGTTATTTTAGCGGCTTTTTGCCCCTAAAGACGGCATCGAACGGCCAATTTGGTCAAAAAAATCGCCATGGGGGCGGGCGGCAGAGTACGGAGGGCGTTTGATCCGCTGAAAACTCTGCAAAGATGAATTTTTTCGCGCCGTCAAGTGATCCGGCCTGATTTTTCAGTTATAATCTGCGGTTGCTGAAGTTGAGCCCTCCGCCTGCCGTTCAGGCCGGCGCAAAGTAAGCTGCGATCCTGCCTGTGGGATTGAGAAAACTTTAGAGAACAGCAAGGTAAAAGAGTGTCTGCGGGGCTGCTTGTAAGCAGTACCGTAATAGTTATTTATGCTCTTTTTCTGCGCTTTTTGGTAAAATGCGCACCTTGTTACCAATTGGTTTTGTGGTTACAGCTCTATTAGGTGCTGTGAGCCTATAACGTATTTTTGGAGTGTGAGCTAACATGTCCAGAGTTTGCCAAGTTACGGGCAAGCGCCCGATGGTGGGTAATCATCGTTCCCACGCTAAGAACGCGGCTAAGCGCCGTTTTCTGCCTAATTTAAAGTATCATCGCTTCTGGGTTGAGAGCGAAGGCCGCTTCGTCAGACTGCGCGTTACCACCAAGGCTATGCGCACTATCGATAAGCGCGGCATTGACGCTGTGCTGGCTGATATGCGTGCTAACGGCGTGAAGATCTAAGAGGAGATAAATTATGGCTAAGAAGGGCGGTCGCGAAAAGATTCGCTTAAATTCTTCTGCTGGTACTGGTCACTTCTACACCACTACTAAGAATCGCCGCACCACTCCGGGTAAGCTGGAGATGATGAAGTACGATCCGGTAGTGCGCAAGCATGTGCTGTACAAAGAAGGCAAGATTAAGTAATTTTTCTTGCAGCAAGAACCCTGCCTCAGGCGGGGTTTTTGCGTTTTAGGAGGAGCAGAAAATGCCGGAACTGCCTGAAGTTGAAGTCACCATGCGCGGCATCAGGCCGTATTTAAACCATCACACCATCAAGGATGTCGCTTTCTCTGAGTTCAAGCTGCGCGAGCCTTTTGATCCGCGCCTGCACGATCTGCGCGGGGCTTATGTGCAGGAGGTAGAGCGGCGCGGCAAATACATCTTAGTGCGTACCGACGGCGGTACGGTGATCATTCATTTGGGCATGACCGGGCATTTAAAGGTGCAGCATGAGCAGGATCCGCGCGTCAAGCACGATCACTTTGCTTTCTACCTGGATGACGGGCATGTGATCCGCCTGAATGATCAGCGCCGCTTCGGCTTAGTGCGCTTTGTCCCGCCGGAGCTCGACCCCATGGCCGATAAGCATTTAAAGGATTTGGGACCTGAGCCTTTAAGCGCCGCTTTCTCCGGCGCATACCTTCATCAGGCCTTGAAAAGGATCAAAGGACCGATTAAACCCGCCTTAATGAACGCTAGGATTGTGGTGGGGGTGGGCAATATCTACGCCAGCGAGAGTTTATTTACCGCCGGGATCCATCCTGAAAGCGCCGCCTGTGCGGTGCCGGAGGAGCAGTGTGAGAAGCTGGCGCAGATCATCAAAGAGACCCTGCAGCACTCTATTGCCCAGGGCGGCACTACCATCCGCGATTTTTCAGGCGCAGACGGCAAACCCGGCTATTTCGTGCAGGAGCTTAAGGTTTACGGCAAGGCCGGGCAGCACTGCCCGCGCTGCGGCGGCACGATTGAGAAAATAGTGCAGGGGCAGCGCAGCACTTTCTTCTGCCCGGACTGCCAGAAGCTCTATCAGCGCTGAGCTTTGAGCTGATAAGCCAGCGCCGCGACGGTCGGGGGCGCAAAAGCGTCAATTTTGCCGCCGTGAATTAAGACCTCGCGCACTAAGGTCGAGGAGATAAAGGACAGCTCGCCTGAGGTCGGCAGCATTACAATCTCCAGCTCCGGCATCATGGTGCGGTACATGCCGGTAAGCTGAATTTCATAATCGTAATCGGCCACCGTACGTACGCCGCGTACTAAAACCTGCGCCTGCTGCGCCTTTAAAAAGTCGACCAAAAGGCCCGTAAAGGAGGTCACGCGTACGCGATCGAGATCTCTGCAGCACTCCGTCAGCATCTGCGTGCGCTCTTTAAGCGAGAATAAGGTGTGCTTGGAAGGGCTGGCAGCCACTGCAATCAGCACCTCATCAAATAGGCGCTGAGCGCGCTTGATAATGTCAAAGTGCCCTAAAGTCGGCGGGTCAAAGGTGCCGGGAAAAACGGCCAGGCGGGCTTTTTCACTCATTATGCTTATTTACACCATAGTTGGCTGCGGCATAGTCAAATTTGGCTTTGACCATGTCAGGGGTGATGCGGGTCATGGCATCCTCTGCGCGCACGCGATAGCGCCAGGGAACGGCGCGCTCTCCGAGCTCTTTGGCGGCCAGCTCATGATAGACCGAGACGCACAAGTCCGGAAAATTCCAAGGGCCGACGCGCTGTTCATTGTGCACCGCAAACAGCCCGATCACCGGGGTATGCAGCGCCGACGCCAAGTGCATGGTGCCGCTGTCAGGGGCCAGCAGCAGGGAGCCGACGCTGACGACCGCCAAAAGCTCGCGCAGCGAGGTGCGCCCGCATAAATTGACGCAGGGCACTTTCAGCTCTTTTTCAATGGCGGAGCACAGAGCGGCTTCATGCCGGGCACTGCCGCCTAAGAGTCCTACAGTAAAGCCGTGCTCATGGGCATAGCGTCCGATCTCGGCGTATCCTTCCACGGTCCAGTTTTTCTGGGCTTTAGCGGAGGCCGGCGCAATTAAGAAGATCCTGTCGCTGTCAAAATAAGATTTGGCGTAATCGCGCTCATTATCCTGCAGGGCAAAGTCCCAATAGGGCTCGATCTCCCCCAGGCCCGCCGCTTTGGCAAAGGCCAGAAAACCTGCAAGGACATGAGGGCTCTCAGGCGAGGGGACCTTTACATCGGTAAATAAGGTCTGTCCTTCGCGGGCGCGCTCTTTGTCGTAGCCGTATTTGACTTTTGCGGGAATGCAGGCGGCCGTCAGAGAGGCCTTAAAAGAGGTCTGCAGATCAAACAGATAATCAAAGTGCTGCTGCTTGAGCTCTTTTTTAAGCTGCAGCAGCGCCTTCAAGCCCTGTTTTTTGAGCGGGACTTCGATCATCGGCACTAAGGGATCTTTATCGTGATCATAAAAAAGCGGGGCAAAGCGCTCTTCGATGATCCAGGTTAATTTGAATTTCGGGTAGGCGCGCTGCAGGCCGCCGATAAAGCCAAAGGCATTGATGCAGTCGCCCAGAGCTGAAAGCCGCAGCAGGGCAATGCGTTTTTTGCCTGGCTTAGCGCCAGCGGGTGCGGCCGGGCCGCTTTGGTTACTGTCCATATCCTCTACAAAGGCAGTTGCGATGGAGCTATTCTAGCAAAAGGACCGTACCTGTACCCGCTTATTTACAAGGGCAGGGCTGCAATACGGTAAAATAGCGCCATGAATTCAGCGGCAGCAGGAGCGTGTCCATAAAAATGTTGAAGAAAAGTTTGGCTTTTGCTTTGTGGCTGGCGATCTGCTCGCTGCCCTTGTCCTGGTATTACGCGACTTTCTATATGCCTGCAGCGCACAGCTCGCCGCTTTACGTGCTGATGGTTTTTGCTGCTGCAGTCTGCGGTCACTTCTTCTTATATTTCTTTATCGCAGCCTTAGTGCTCGTGGTGCCGCTGCTGGCCTTTAAAAAGCGCATCACTAAGCTCAATTTTCTGTATCTAATTGTTATTACGTTTATTTTGGAATTGGTGCTGGCCGTCGATGCCCATGTGTTTGCGCTCTATCGCTTCCACATCAACTGGGCCATGCTCGATCTTTATTTAAATGCCGGCGGCGAGGTGATTGCCTTAAGCGCCGATACCTACGTCTCCATCTTTATGGAATTGGGCTGCATCCTGCTCTATGCGCTGGTGAGCGTCGGACTTTCTTTATGGCTCAGCCGGCGCGGCGTGCGCGGGGCCGGCATCTTAGCTTTAGTGTGCATCTGCTTTTATGTCTGCGCCAACTTTGCGCATGCCTACGCTTCAGCTAAGGGCGTGCTGCCGATCACCGAGATCGCTAATCGTCTGCCTATGTACAAGCCCCTGACCATGAACAGCATGCTGATTAAGCTCGGGGTCATCACCAAGGATGAGATTTCAAACCGCAAGGTGATCCTTTCCCAGGACGGCTTCTTCAACTACCCTAAAGAGCCGCTGCAGTATCAGCAGCCGCCGCGCAGATTAAACGTTATTTATCTCCTGGTGGACTCCCTGCGCGCCGACATGCTTACCCCGGAGATCATGCCGTATACCTATCAATATGCGCAGCAGTCATATAACTTTACCAACAGTTTTGCCGGGTCCAATTCCACCCGCGGCGGTGTGTTTGCGCTCTTCTACGGTCTGCCGCCTGCTTACTGGCAGGTAGCTTTATCGGCCGGCATTCCTTCTGCCATTGTGCAGGCGGTGCGCGACAATCATTATTCCCTAGGCGTGTTTACTTCGGCTACGGTGTATAAGCCTGAGTTCCATCAGACGGTGTTTGCCGGAGAGCAGAATCTGCGCGTGCACTCGGAGGGCAGTAACCCCATCGAGCGCGATGAAAATACCGTGAAGGACTTTATCGCCTTTGCGCAGCAGCAGCAGGAGCAGGGGCAGCCCTTCTTCTCGTTCATTTTCCTCGATAACGTGCACAGCGCAGCCGCGCCGGCGGATTTCCCGCATCCTTTTACGCCGTATTTAAAGACGGTCAACCACATGGAGCTGAACCCTGACTCCGATCGCGAGCCCTACTTTAATCTCTACAAGAACGCCGCCTACTACGCTGACTCTAATGTGCAGAAGGTGCTGGAGTACTTAGAGCAATCCGGACTTGCGGACAATACCGTGGTGGTGATCTCCGCCGATCACGGCGAGGAGTTCAATGACAATGGCGACAATTACTGGGGGCATAATTCCAACTTCACCAAGTATCAGACGCAGGTGCCGCTTGTCGTGCACTGGCCGGGCATGTCCGGCGGGCGGACTATCAAGGAGCGCTCGGCAAGCTACGACGTCAGCGCAACTATTCTGCCGCGCGTCTTCGGGGTGACTAATCCGCTTTCGGATTTCACTATTGGGCAGGATCTGTTCAGCCTTAAGCCGCGCAAATATATTCTGGCCGGTTCTTATTTGGAGAACGCCGTGATTGAAGATGATCGCATCGTGCTTATCGATAAAGTCGGCATGCTGCAGTTTAAGAACCCCGACTACACCGACAGCAGCAATACTGTGCGCAGTCCGCATCTTTTGGAGGCGCTGGGCGTATTCTCTGAGTATTTGGAAAAAGGCAGGTAGAGCTGCAGCCGAAGTTTTTCAGTTCTGCTGGTGACCTACTCCCCACCTTGAAGAAGGTGGGGCTTCTTCGCGCTCAAGACTCCTGTTGGAGCCAGTATCAACGCGCTGTCCCCACTGGTCCAGCGGTTTAACATTGCTG
>CALXNX010000049.1 GCA_944389865.1 uncultured Succinivibrionaceae bacterium | reverse complement strand
GGGAATAGCTCAGTTGGTAGAGCATAACCTTGCCATGGTTAGGGTCGCGAGTTCGAACCTCGTTTCCCGCTCCAAAGAACAAACGGCACCTTAGGGTGCTTTTTTCATTACTGCACCTCTGACTTTCCTCAGCATATTTATCACGAAGCCGTCTGTGTCCACGATTTAGAAGAAATGAAGGACTTTTCATCAATCCTGCCGCGCACAGCCCGCTCAAAAGCATCACAGTGTAAATGCCGGCATCGGACAGAGCTTTGTGCGCGGTTCCTGAGATCATGTCCTGTGATGAATAACTTCGGCTCCCGCAGCTGAAAAGCCGCAGACTTCTATAAGTCCGGCTGGTCCCATCTGTGCCGGATCCTCGGTCCCGCAGCTGTCGTGTAGGTTCAGGCCGATGAGCTTAAGGCCGCAGGCTGTCACATCATCTCTGCCCCCGATCCGCCAGCTGCGCGGGCGGCCCAAAAAACTTGCAGGATGACAGTTCTTTGTCTATGATGCACTGATGATCGGCCTGCAGATTTCCTGCGCAGGCAGCTGAAGTTGGATTTAAGTTTATTACTATGTTTATTACCACTATTGTTACCAAAATCATCGGCAGCAGCAATCAGCGCACCATTCGGCGCTTAAGTAAAATTGTCCGTCAGATAAATGCTTTAGAATCCAAATATCAGGAGCTGCCAGACGATGAATTTAAACAGTTAACGGAAAAATTCCGCCAGCAGCTCAAAGACGGCGCGGATTTAAATCAGATCCTGCCCGACGTCTTCGCAGCTGTGCGCGAGGCAGCTAAGCGCACCTTGGGATTAAGACCCTTTGACGTGCAGCTGATGGGCGGCATGGTATTAAATGAAAATCAAATTGCCGAAATGAAGACCGGCGAAGGCAAGACCTTAACGGCGCTGCTGCCCTGCTATTTAAATGCACTGACCAGTGAAGGCGTACACGTGGTGACCGTTAATGACTACTTAGCACGCCGCGACGCCAATTGGTCCCGTCCTTTCTACACCTTTATGGGCATGACGGTAGGGTGCAATATCCCGGGTATGGGGCCGGAGGAGAAGCGCGCTGCCTACGCCTGTGACGTCACTTACGGCACTAATAATGAGTTCGGTTTTGACTATCTGCGCGACAACATGGCCTACACCAAGGAGCAGCGCGTGCAGCGTCAGCTCCATTATGCCTTAGTGGACGAGGTGGACTCTGTTTTAATCGATGAGGCCCGCACCCCGCTCATTATTTCCGGTGCAGCTGAGGACGGCTCTGAGCTCTACAAGCGCGTGGATGAAATTATCCCCAAGCTCACTCTTCAGGAGAAGGAAGATACTGAGGACTGGCACGGCGACGGCCACTATACCGTGGACCTGAAGCTGCGTCAGGCTTACTTGACTGAGCGCGGTCAGATCTACGTCGAGCAGCTGCTGCGCGAGCGCGGTCTTTTAGGCCCCAATGATTCGCTGTTCTCATCGTCCAACATCATCATCCTGCATCACGTCATGGCCGCGCTGCGCGCTCATGCCTTATTCAAGCGCGATGTTGATTACGTGGTGGAAAACGGTCAGGTCATCATTATCGATGAGCACTCCGGCCGCAAGATGGAAGGGCGGCGCTGGTCTGACGGTCTGCATCAGGCCGTCGAGGCTAAAGAGCATGTGCAGATCAAGAGCGAAAATCAGACTTTGGCCTCGATTACCTTCCAGAATTACTTCCGCATGTATAAAAAGCTTGCCGGCATGACCGGTACGGCTGATACCGAGGCCTACGAGTTCCAGCAGATCTACGGCCTGCGTACCGTAGTGCTGCCGACCAACAAGCCCATGATCCGCAAAGATCTGCCTGATCTCATCTATTTGACCGAAGAGTCCAAGTATAAGGCCATCATTGAGGACATTAAGGAACAGCGCAGGCTCAATCGTCCGGTGCTGGTCGGCACTATCTCGATTGAAAACTCCGAGAAGCTCTCGCGCCTTTTAGATAAGGAAGGCATTAAGCACCAGGTCTTAAACGCCAAATACCATGAAAAGGAAGCGCATATTGTGGCGCAGGCCGGCCGTCCCGGCACCGTGACCATCGCAACCAATATGGCAGGCCGCGGTACGGATATTCTTTTGGGCGGCAACTATCAGGAAGATATCGCCGCTTTAGGCCCCGATCCGGATCCTAAAGCCGTTGAGCAGATCATGGCAGACTGGCAGGAGCGCCATAATCAGGTGGTGGCAGCCGGCGGTCTGCACATCATCGGCTCAGAGCGTCACGAGTCCCGCCGTATTGACAATCAGCTGCGCGGCCGCGCCGGACGTCAGGGTGATCCGGGCTCCTCGCGCTTCTACCTCTCCATGGACGATAATCTTATGAAGCTCTTCGGTTCTGAAAAGCTCAAGAACTTTATGAAGCGCATGGGCATGGAAGATGGACAGCCTCTGGAGCATAAACTGGTAACAAGAGCCATTGAGTCGGCGCAGCGCAAGGTCGAAACCCGCAACTTTGATATCCGCAAGAACCTCTTAGAGTTCGACGATGTGGCCAACGAGCAGCGCAAGGTCATCTATGAAGAGCGTAATGCCCTGCTTGACGGCGAGGATATCTCTGACACCATCTCCAAGATCCGCGAGGACGTTTTTGACAGCGTCATCAGCGAGTACATTGAGCCTAACTCTCTGGTGGAAAACTGGAAGCTGCCGGAGCTTGAGCAGCGCTTGAAGCAGGAGTTCCTCTTGGACCTGCCTATTGAAAAGTGGGTGAGCGAGGACAGCAAGCTGGTTGAAGAGGACGTGCGTCAGCGCGTCATCGAGGCTGCCAATAAGCAGTATGAGGCCAAGTGCGAGCTCATCGGCGCTGAGAACCGCAAGCGCTTGGAGAAGGGGATCATGCTGCAGTGCATGGACATGCTCTGGAAGGAGCATTTAGCTGCTATGGACTATATGCGCCAAGGCATTGGTCTGCAGGGGTATGCGCAGAAGAATCCGAAGAATGAGTACAAGATCCAGTCCTTCAACCTGTTCAGCAGGATGCTTGATAACCTCAAGTATCAGGTGATCCGCACGCTGTGCCGTCTGCAGATCCAGCTGAAGGTGCCGGAGCTGACTCCGGAGCAGAAGGCCATGCTGGAAAAGCGCCGCCAGGAAATGCTGGCAGCGCAGGAGGCAGCTGCCGCCATGCAGATGAATTCTGAAGTGGGGCGCAATGACCCGTGTCCGTGCGGCTCAGGTAAGAAGTACAAGGACTGCTGCGGCAAAGTGAAGTCCAAAGACCAAACTGTACCGCAGGCGTAGCACCTTTATATTCAGCCTTTTAGAAACTTAGCGTGAGCAGGCTTCAGCTGTCTAAAGCCTGCTTAAGCTCTGGAGAGTAAATAAAAAAATAATTAATAAACAATAAGTTATAAGATAAAACTGGAGTTTTGTAAATTCTGGCACAAAAAAGTTTGACAAGGCGCGCGGATTTTGGTTTAATAGCCGCCGTCGCCCAGATAGCTCAGTCGGTAGAGCAGGGGATTGAAAATCCCCGTGTCGGTGGTTCGATTCCGCCTCTGGGCACCATGCCGCTTAACTGCGGTTTTTTTATTTTCAGCGCGCAGAAATTTCAGCCTCCAAGGTGTTCTGATGACGCACCAGCTTTTAACCTTTGCCGTCGCCGTGACGGTGCTCATTGCCAGCTTTGCCGCTGCTGCCTTAGCCGTGCCGATGGTGGCCGTGTGGACGGGGCAGCTCGATCTCACCGCAGCTCAAGTGGCTCACACCGTTTTGAGTTATTTTTTAGGCTGCCTTTTCACCCTGTTGCTGCTCGCCAGACTGTCAAACTTCAGCGGCCGCCGCCCTGCCGTTTTGCTGAGCCTTACCTTAAGCATTGCTGCAGCCTTGATCATGGCCTATACGCAAAACGTGGTGGAACTGTACATTGCGCGCTTTATGCAGGGACTTGCCTGCGGCCTGGCTTCCAGCGCCTGCATGGCCTGGGTTGTGGATACCTCTCCGGCAAAGCACGCGGGCTTAGGCGCGGCGCTCACAGCCTCAGGCCCCAACATCGGCCTCTCAGCCGGCACTTTAGTCACGGGAATTATCATCTACTCCGGTATCCTCACCCCTGAAGAATTATTTGAGGCGGTTGCAGGTATGCTGATCCTTTGTGTGATCCTGGTGCTTTTAAGCGCTGAGACCATGCCCTTTAGGACGCAGAGCCTTACCACGGTTCTCACTCCTAAATTTGCCCTGCCTCAGCGCCTGCGCCGGCTCTTTATCTTAAGTGCAGCCGGCTTCATCGGCACTTGGGGCGTAGGCAGCTTCTATCAGGGGTTCTCAGCATACATGGCAGGGATGTTCTTTGGATCGGCTGATACCATGTCAGCGGCGCTCGTCTATCTGATGCTCATCGTACCCAATGCCGTGTGCGGCGTGCTGGCCGGCAGATTCTATCCCGCGCGCTGCGCTGCACTGCTGATTACCCTATGGGCAACGGCCGCATCTCTCGCCTTCATGAGCCTGCACTTCAATTGGCTCTGGCTTTTCATTCCGGCCACTATCCTTACAGGTCTTTCCAGCGGCGGCACCGTCACTGCCTGCCTGCGGCTGCTGATTCAGGACTCCACTCTTACTGAACGCGCCGGCATTATTGCGGTGCTGTATTTCTCCGCCTATATCGGCTCAGCTGCGCCTAATGTCTTTATCTCCAGCTTAAGCGCCTTTTCCCTTAACGCCGTCACAGTCGGCTTTGGGGTGTGGTTTATTCTCGCGTGGCTGGGAGTCTGCGGCACGATGCTTTGGATCCGCCGCCAGCCGTCAGCGGCAGAGGCGCTGCGCTTTAAGATCAAAAGAACGCCAGTGGCGTAATCATCATGCTTTTTGCTGCTGCGATGAAAATGGCGGGTTTAGCAGAAATAAAAAAAAACCGCAGTTAAGCGGCATGGTGCCCAGAGGCGGAATCGAACCACCGACACGGGGATTTTCAATCCCCTGCTCTACCGACTGAGCTATCTGGGCGACGGCGGCTATTAAACCAAAAAGCTTTTAGGATGTCAAACAAAAATTTTTTAATTTTTTGCCGCCTGTGGACGGCAGATCCTGATTTATCTGATATATATCGCAAAATCGCGGCTGCAGGCACGACATTTTCAGCTGACAGAAAAGTTTAGTGAAAGCTGCGGATGCTGGCGATCGGCGGGATAAGTGCCGGGGATTAACTGAAGATCGCCGTAAATATCTGGCGACAGGAGCGCTCCTGCGCAGATATCAGAGTATACTTAGCATCCGCAAGGCGGGAGCGCCCCGCGCGGTTTGTCCCGATCCGTAATCTGGCAGTGGTCGCGGTCAGCTCCTAAAATTTTTTCATTCGTTAGTAGGAATTAGGAGACCTGCAGGTGCACAGTATGCACCGGGGGGTTATATTATGCCTAACATTACTCTTCCAAACGGCGCGGTCAAAGCCTTTGATCACGCAGTCTCTATTACTGAAATCGCTCAGAGCATCGGCCCGGGGCTGGCTCGCAGCTGCGTCGCCGGACGGATTGACGGCGTGCTGCATGACGCCTGCGATCTCGTAGATCACGATGCTGCAGTTGAGATTGTCACTCCCTCTGAAAAGGACGGCATCGACATCATCCGCCACTCCTGCGCCCATCTTTTAGGTCATGCTATTAAGGAGCTGTGGCCTGAGACCAAGATGGCTATAGGCCCGGTGATTGAGAACGGCTTTTATTACGATGTGGATTTAGACCACAAGCTCACCGCCGAGGATCTGGAGACCCTTGACAAAAAGATGCATGAGCTTGCTAAGACTGACTATCAGGTGGTCAAGGAAGTGGTCTCCTGGCAGCAGGCTTGGGACGTTTTTGACTCCCGCAATGAGCCTTACAAGAAGCTCATTTTGGAAGAGAACATCGATAAGAACGATCATCCGGCCCTTTATCATCACTTAGAATACACCGATATGTGCCGCGGCCCGCACGTCCCGCACATGGGTTTCTGCCGTCACTTCAAGCTCACTCACTTTGCCGGCGCCTACTGGCGCGGCAACAGCAAAAACAAGATGCTGCAGCGCATCTACGGTGTGGCCTTCGCTACCAAAGATGAGCTTGCCGCTTACTTAAAGCGCCGTGAGGAAGCTGCCAAGCGCGATCACCGCATCCTGGGCAAGAAGCTTGATCTCTTCCACTTCCAGCAGGAAGCTCCGGGCATGGTCTTCTGGCACAATGACGGCTGGACCATCTACCGTATTATTGAAAACTTCATGCGTGAGATGCTGCACAAGTATCACTATATTGAAGTGAAGACCCCGCAGATCATGGATCGCGTACTGTGGGAGCGTTCCGGACACTGGGACAAGTATCAGGAGAATATGTTCACTACCTCCTCGGAAAATCGCGACTACGCCATTAAGCCGATGAACTGCCCCGGTGCTATTCAGATCTTCAATTCGCGTACCCGCTCCTACCGCGATCTGCCTATTCGCATGGCGGAGTTCGGCAACTGCCATCGCAATGAGCCGTCGGGATCCCTGCACGGTCTGCTGCGCGTGCGCGCTTTTGAGCAGGACGATGCCCACATCTTCTGCACTGAAGATCAGATCATGCAGGAAGTGTCCGACTGCATCGCCATGGTCTATGACGTCTACGGTCAGTTCGGCTTTAATAAGGTGGACGTCAAGCTCTCTACTCGTCCGGAAAAGCGCATTGGTTCTGATGAGATCTGGGATAAGGCTGAGGCTGACTTAAAGCAGGCCTTAGAGCTCAATCATTTGGAGTATGAGCTTCAGCCCGGTGAAGGCGCTTTCTACGGCCCGAAGATTGAGTTTACTCTGCACGACAGCCTGGATAGAGCGTGGCAGTGCGGTACCGTGCAGCTGGACTTCTCTCTGCCCGGCCGCCTCGATGCTCACTACATCGGTGAGGACAATCAGGAGCATACCCCGGTGATGATTCACCGCGCTATGCTGGGTTCCATCGAGCGCTTCTTGGGCGTACTGACTGAAGAGTTTGCCGGCTCCTTCCCGACCTGGCTCGCCCCGGTGCAGGCCGTGGTAATGAACATCACCGACAGTCAGGCCGACTACGTGAAGACTGTTGCTGACAAGCTCGATGCTGCCGGCGTCCGCGTGCGCACTGATCTGCGCAATGATAAAGTAGGCTTTAAGATCCGCGAGCATACTTTAATGCATGTGCCTTACATGATTGTCTGCGGCGACAGAGAAGCTGCCGACGGCAAGGCTGCGGTACGTACCCGCAGGGGTGAAGATTTAGGCGTAATGTCAATTGAGGACTTGATTCAGCTCATCAATTCGGATATTATTAGCCGCAAATCTGCACCTGACGCGGATAAAGCTCAGGGCAAGTAAAGATTGCAGTAAACAGGCACCCGGTGAGGGTGCTTTGTTTTGCTTTTTTTGATTAGTTCAACGCGAGGATATTGCTATCAATAACGCCAAGAAAACCGGCAAGGCTGTGCCTAAGATCCGGGTTAACGGAGATATCAGATGCAGGGAGGTGCGCCTTCTTGATCAGGATAATGAGTTAGTAGGGGTGATGCCTACGGCTGAGGCCCTGAAGATGGCTGAGGACGCTGGAGTTGATCTGGTGGAAATCAGTCCGAATGCTGATCCTCCGGTATGCCGCTTAATTGAGTATGGCAAATATCTCTACGAGAAGAGCAAGGATCAGAAAAAGAAAAAGCAGAAAGTTGTGCAGGTTAAGGAAATCAAATTCCGTCCTGGCACTGACGAGGGCGACTATCAGGTTAAACTGCGCAGCCTGGTGCGCTTCCTCGAAGACGGTAATAAGGCAAAGGTTACCCTGCGCTTTAGAGGCCGTGAAATGGCGCATCAGCATTTAGGCTTAGATGTGCTGAAGCGGGTGGAGAATGATCTCTGCACCGTGATGGGCATTGCTGCAGTGGAATCCGCCTCCCGTGTAGAAGGCAGGCAGGCCACCATGGTTTTAGCCCCTAAAAAGAAATAGCTTCAGGGATACAAGTGTTAAGCCTTGAGCAGTAAGTTTAAGGCTTTACCTCCTGTGGCTTCAGTTACAGCAATTTCAATGCGGAGTATATTAAATGGCTGGTAAAGTTAAGGTCAAAATGAAGACCGATAGAGGCGTAGCCAAGCGCTTCAAGAAGACTGGCAGCGGTCACTTCAAGTGCCGTCACCAGAATCTGCGTCACATCCTCACTAAGAAGACCCGTAAGCGCAAGCGTGCACTGCGTGAAATGACTTACGTGCATTCTTCAAATCTGCGCGCCATCATGCGTCAGCTGCCTTACGCTTAATTTAGGAGGATCAAGACATGGCTAGAGTTAAGCGCGGTGTTACCGCCCACGCCCGTCATAAGAAGGTTTTAAAGGCTGCTAAGGGTTACTACGGTGCCCGTTCACGTACTTACCGCGCTGCGGTACAGGCCGTCACCAAGGCCGGCCAGTACGCCTATCGCGACCGTCGTCAGAAGAAGCGTCAGTTCCGTGAGCTGTGGATTGTGCGCATCAATGCTGCTGCTCGTCAGCACGATCTGAGCTACAGCCAGTTCATGAACGGCTTGAAGCTGGCCGGCATTGAGATCGACCGCAAGGTCCTCTCTGATTTAGCCATCACCGATAAGGCAGCATTTACTGCCATCGCTGAAAAGGCTAAGGCTGCTTTAGCTGCTAAGTAAGCCTCCATTAAGCAAAGCTTAAAGACTGAAAGACCCCGCTGAGTGCGGGGTTTTTTCGCTTCAAAATAAGCGGAATTTTCCTTCGGCAGGGAGTTCCTGTTTAAAGCAGGAATTCCTGCAGAAGCAGGGTTCCAGTAAACCGTCAGCGCTGTCCTGCGCTTTTGTTGCTTACTTGCGCCGCGACATCGGCTTAACGTCCCTTAAGGTCTTGCCGATGTAGATCTGACGCGGTCTGCCGATGCGGCTTTCCGGCATCTCCTGCATTTCATTCCAATGCGAGATCCATCCGATGGTACGTGCGATCGCAAAGATCACCGTGAACATCGAAGTAGGGATGCCGATGGCGTTCAGGATGATGCCTGAGTAGAAGTCCACGTTGGGGTACAGATGACGCTCAATGAAGTATTCATCTGAAAGGGCAATCTTCTCAAGCTCGGTGGCCACGTCTAAGATCGGGTGATCTTTAATGTGCAGTTCATTCAGTACTTCATGGCAGGTTTCGCGCATGACCACTGCGCGCGGATCATAGCTCTTGTACACCCGATGTCCAAAACCTGACAGGCGGAAGGGATCATTCTTGTCCTTAGCCCGCGCAATAAACTCCGGAATGCGATCGATGGTCCCAATCTTCTCCAGCATCCGCAGGCACGCCTCATTTGCCCCGCCGTGGGCCGGACCCCACAGAGACGCAATGCCGGCTGCGATGCAGGCGTACGGGTTAGCTCCTGATGATCCTGCCAGACGCACTGACGAGGTTGAAGCGTTCTGCTCGTGATCGGCGTGCAGGATGAAGATGCGATCCATGGCCTTGGCGATCACCGGATTGACCTTATAATCCTCTGCCGGCGTCGCAAACATCATGTGCAGGAAGTTGGCTGCATAGTCCAAATTGTTGCGCGGATACATGAAGGGCTGACCAATGGAGTATTTATAAGCCATGGCAGCCAGCGTCGGCATCTTGGAGATCAGGCGGATCATGGTGTTCTCACGATGCTCAGGATCGTAAATATCCAAATTATCGTGATAGAAGGCCGAGAGTGCGCCGGCAATACCGCACATAATAGCCATCGGGTGCGAGTCGCGCCTGAAGGCTTGGAACAGCGAGTTGATCTGCTCGTGAATTAAGGTGTGATGCTTGACTTTATTTTCAAATTCATCGTACTGCGTCTTAGTCGGCATCTCGCCTTTGAACAGGAGGTAGCAGGTCTTTAAATAGTTGGCCTTAGTGGCTAATTGATCGATGGGGTAGCCGCGATAGAGCAGGACGCCTTTAGCTCCGTCAATGAAGGTAATGCGGGAGCTGCAGGAGGCGGTGGAAACAAAGCCGGGATCGTAGGTGAAGTATCCTTCTTTGCCCAAGGCGCGGATGTCGATAACTTCAGGTCCCATGGTGCCTTTTAAAATCGGCAGCTTAATAGGATCCCTGCCGGGGATGTGCAGCTCGGCATATTTAACAAATTCGGGATTTACATCAGGCATGTCCTTACTCCTGTGCTGTAACTTCTAAGGCTAATATAAACTTTTTGTGCGCTGGTGCACAATAATTAATTGTCGTCAGTCTTTCATTTCTGCACTGAAAAGGTGCGGCGCTGTTTTATGGCGTCAAAACAGCTAAAAGCTTACAATATGCCTGATTTATAGTTTTAACGATTGATAGATGTTATGGAACAGAAGATCCTGCTCACTGAATGCTCCGACGCGGTTGGTCTGATAGCCCGCGTCACCAGCATCTGCTTTAAATACAATTTAAATATTGTCCATCAAGACCAATTTGCCTCCGAGGACGGACGCTTCTTTATGCGCACGGTGCTCTCCGGCATTTTTGCTAATGAAGAAAACTTCCTCGCTGAGGTAAACTCCGTGCTCCCGCAGGACGCCAGGGTGCGCCTTACCGGCAATCAAAAGCGCCGCTTAGCCGTTCTCGTCACCAAGGAGGCCCACTGCTTGGGCGATATTCTGATGAAGGCCTACTCCGGGGCGCTGAACGCTGACATCGTCATGGTCGCCGGCAATTATCCGGATCTGGGCGACCTGGCCCGCCGCTTTGATGTGCCTTTCCATCTCGTTTCGCATGAGGGCATCTCACGCGAGGAGCAGGAGCGGCGCATGTGCGAGGTTATTGATGACGTGAATCCTGACTACGTGGTGCTGGCCAAATACATGCGCATCCTTTCGCCCAAGATGGTCGGACACTATCCTTTAGGCAAGCTCATCAACATTCACCACTCCTTCCTGCCGGCCTTCATAGGCGCTAAGCCTTATCAGCAGGCCTTTGATCGCGGCGTCAAGATCATCGGCGCCACAGCGCACTTCGTGACCAACAATTTAGATGAAGGCCCGATCATTGAACAGGATGTCATCAAGGTCAATCACCGCTACGATGCCGCGACCATGGCTAAGGCCGGACGCGATGTTGAGCGCTTGGTGCTGATGCGCGCCCTCAATAAAGTTCTGGATGACAAGGTCTTTATTCATGGCAATAAGACCGTAGTGTTTTAAGATCTTCCGCCCTTATTTGTTCATTGTGCTTAAGGAGACTGTTAGAAGATTCCATGCTGTGAAACACCAGCCGGCTGCCCGCAGCTGTCGACAGCATTCGTCAGCAGCGCTGATGGAGGGTGGATTACAGGGGCCATAGTGTAAAGCAGGAAAAGCTCCAGCGCAGCTTAGTACCGCTGATAGTGCGCGCGAAAGGGAGGCGGAAAACTGCAGCGTCTGCTGCAGGTGCGTTCAGTTTTCCCGAGCGAATATGCTGGAAGCGATGTAGATATTCACAGCCGATAGTGCGCCTGATCCGCATACCGCTGCAGCTGAGCTCAGGGTTAGCGCTGATAGTGCGGCTCTTTTTACCGATCGCGGCGCAAATGATATGCAGCCCTTTCAGGCAGGTGGACTCCGGCGCTTAATACAGGATGCGGTACTGACTTTCCTGTCCATCAAGCTGGCACTTGGCAGCCCGCGCCTTAGACGCAGGCGTTTGGCTCTATTTCGGCTCCCCTGCTCAGCAGTCCGGAGAAGCCTCCGCAGGCTGCAGAGCCTGCAGCCGCTGCTCTTCAAAACTAAACGGCGGCTCGCTTGAGCGCGTCGCCGCCTAATAAAGAACTTCACTCAAGCCGCTGAGTGAGCAAAAGAAAAGAACTGCGTTTATTTGTCAGCACCGAACCACTTCTGATAGAGCTTATCGTAAGTGCCGTCAGCTTTGATCTTGGCAAAGCCTTCATTGATGAGCTTTAACATCTCTTCATTGTTCTTATTGATGGCGATGCCGTAGTTCTCTGCCGATAAAGTTCCCGGCAGTGAGATGATCCCGGATGACTGAGTGGTGGCTAAGTAGTAGTCATTCACCGGCTTATCGTTAATAGCAGCGATGCAGCCCCCGGCCTTTAACTCTAAATAAGACTCCGGCGCTGAGTTGAACTGAGTCACAGTCGCCCCTTCAATTTCTTCAGCGTAGTAAGCGCCCGTGGTGCCGATCTGCACACAAATCTTTTGATTCTTTAAGTCCTCCACCGACTTCACCTGATCCCTGCTGTCCTCACGGATTAAGATGGTAAGTCCAGACTCGTAGTACGGATCCGAGAAGCTCACGCGCTTCTGTCTTTCTTCAGTGATGGTCATGGCCGACAGCGCGGCGTCAATGGTGTTAGTGAAGAGCGCCGGGATCAGCGCATCAAAGGGCATGGTGGTCACTTCAATGGTGCAGCCCTGAGCCTTAGCAATAGCGTCGATAAGGTCAATATCAAAACCGGTCAGCTGCTTGGTGTTCTCATCCATAAACTCAAAGGGAGCGTAGGACGGCTCTGCGCCAACGCGGATCACCTGACCATCAGCAGCAGATGCAGATGCGGCGGTGAGCATAGCTGCGGCAGTAATGAAGCCGGCAGCGGTCAGGTTTTTTAATGCAAACATGTCTGTCTCCTGAAATACTTCAGCGTTAAAGCATGGGTTAAAACTTGGTTTTGCTTTCTCTTAGTGCGTTAATTGTAAGGGCTTTAGCTAATGGTGCAAGCAGTCCACAGCTTTTGATCGCCAAAGAGACGAACTTTGCACAATAATGGAGCATATTACCGCAAGGCAGTGATCAGCAGTTAAAGCATCATCAGCGCCGCATTCTTATATGTTTTCAAGTTAAAACTTCAATCTGCAGCCAGCTGCTGCACTTACGGCGGCCATTGCACTGCTTTTTGCGCCTTAAAACAGTGCAAAAGTCCAGGGCCTATAGCACCGCCCCGGCACAATGGATTAACATGGTGCCAATTTGCTGTAAAGACCGCTGTCGGCAGGCAGCCGGACCAGCGCCTTTATCAGCCCTGAACCATGCGCTGCCTGAGTATAAGCAGGAGCTGCAGCAGGGCTCAGCCTTGCGGCCAGTTAATTAATGATTTAATTGACAGACTGCTGCGGTCAGCTGAGCTTGAGCATGCATTTAAGCGCATTAGTACAGCGCATCCGATTTAAAAGGATGAGCGCAGTAATCTTAAGGATGTCAAAGCAACATGCAGTTAGAGACTTTATGCCTGCACGCAGGCTACACCCCGAAAAACGGCGAGCCGCGGGTAGTACCTATTACCCAGAGCACTACCTTTACTTATTCATCCACTAAAGAGGTGGCTAAGCTCTTTGATTTAGAGACTTCCGGTTATTTTTACTCCCGCATCGGCAATCCTACTGTGGATGCTGTAGAGCAGAAGCTTGCGGCCTTAGAAGGCGGCGTGGGGGCGATGCTCACTTCCTCGGGGCAGGCGGCGAGCTTAATCTCCATCATGACCATTGCTAAGGCGGGTGATCACATTCTGTCCACCAGCAGCATCTACGGCGGTACTTTCAACTTATTTGCAGTGACCTTAAAGCGCTTCGGCATTGAAGTGACCTTTGTAGATGAGAGATCTTCTGACGAGGAGATCAAGGCGCAGATCCGTCCTAACACCAAAGCCGTCTTCGGCGAGACCATTGCGAACCCTTCGATGGACGTTTTAGATATCGAACGCATTGCGAAGATCGCTCATGAAGCAGGCCTGCCTTTAATTGTGGACAATACTTTTGCGACCCCGATTCTGTGCCGTCCGTTTGAGTTCGGTGCGGACATCGTGGTGCACTCCACTACCAAGTACTTAGACGGCCATGCGCTGCAGGTAGGCGGTGCAATCGTGGATTCGGGCAATTTCAACTGGGCGGACAATCCGCGCTTTACGGAGTTCACGGAGCCCGATGAATCCTACCATGGTCTCATCTACACCAAGGCCTTCGGCAAGGCTGCCTACATTGTGAAGGCGCGCGTGCAGTTAATGCGCGACTTAGGCTGCTGCCAGGGGCCGCAGGGGGCGTTCTACATCAACTTAGGCATGGAGACGCTGGCGCTGCGTATGCCGCGCTACTGTGAGAACGCTTTAAAGGTGGCCAAGTTTCTGTCTTCGCAGGATCAGGTGAGCGAGGTGCGCTACCCGGGGCTTGAAGGATCGCCTAACTACGCTCTGGCGCAGAAGTACTTAAAGAACGGGGCAAGCGGCGTGATCTCTTTTGAGGTGAAGGGCGGACGCGAAGCAGGCGCTAAGTTCATTGACAGCCTGAAACTTACCTCACTGCAGGTACACGTGGCGGACATCCGCTCCTGCGTGCTGCATCCGGCCTCCTCGACGCACCGTCAGCTCACTGATGAACAGTTAAAGGAGTGCGGCATTACCCCGGGCCTCATCCGTTTATCGGTAGGCCTTGAGAATGTGGCAGACATCATCGCAGACTTAAAGACCGCACTGCAGGCCCTGTAAGATTCTGTGAGCCCTTCCGCATGCCGGCCTGAGCAGAGCAGCTCAGGCCGGCACTGGCTTACAATACGGCGGATGCTGTGACGCTGTCGGCCTTCACGGTCAGCACAGCTCCGGAAGCCTTAAGTGAGCTTAAGTCATAAAGGCGGATCTCGCCGGCGCGCTCTGCGCCGCATTTCAATTCACTTGAGCCTTGAAATCTGGCCTTCAGATCTATGCCGTTAAGATTGATGTGCAGCGTGCGGGGAGTGCCCAGCACGATGATCGCGGCGTACTTATGCTCTTGATCCGCCCCAAGGATCATGACTGCACTGCGCCGGCTTTGAGGAGCGTCGCGCCTGCCGGCATAAAGGGCACAGGCCGCCTGCCAGCGCTCGGGGGTAAGCAGGGCCGCGAACCTGTCATTGCCATTCCCTTTATGCTTTTCATTCTCAGTTTTGTTTTGCCGGGCAGTACTTGAGACTGCAGCAGATGGTGATCCAGCAGATGCCGGTGAGGCCGTGCTGGGGTGGGGAGCGAGCTTTACAAAGGTACTGGAGGAGTCAGCGGCTGCGTTTTGCGCTTCCTTCAGCTTTTGGAGCTGATCGGCTGTGCGCTGTTCTGGAGTATATGGAGTAAGAGCGGCAAAAACTGGAGGCGGGGAGATGCTCAGCAGCACCGTCAGGAGCAGTGCGGCGGCGCAGTTCTTTTTAGTCATCAAGTTACGGCAAGGAGACCCCCGCTTCTTAAGCGGGGGAGGAATTGCCGCCCTCCTGGAATCTAATTTCAGTTAAATAGGTTCTGCGCTTCTCAACAAGCTTTAATTTCCTGCAGCTTACTCCTGCTGAAATACGGGAGCCGTCAAGGCGGCGCACGTCAAAATATCCTGAGGCTCTGCGTCCGAAAATAAAGCCGGTTTCTCCTTGATACTGCACCTTATCAAACAGCCGAAAGCCTTTGATTTCGTATGGGGCCTGATTGAGTTTGCGGATGCCTCCCTTAAGAATAGTGAGCTTATGAATTTTGCGGTTGTGCCGGCGGGTCTGCTTTTGGAAATAGTACCCCTCAAGGCGCTGGGCCTTAAGATTGCCTGCAATGCAGTAAGCGTCAGCGCAGTGCGATTTGGTAATGCCGTGCTGAATACGCTCGTGC
>CALXNX010000048.1 GCA_944389865.1 uncultured Succinivibrionaceae bacterium | reverse complement strand
CAGCTTTTACCGTGAAAATGAGGCGCTAAGCCGCATATATAAGCGGTGCGCTCATTTCTCCGGGTCCTAAACACGGGAGCTCTATCCTGCACCTCATCGGACAGCGCATTCAGCAGGCGGCTGCCGTCCCCGGCCGCCTGCGCCGCACTTACCGGCGCCAAAGCGCAGAGTGCGGCCGCGGCCGCAGCGCTCAATAAGCTTATCTTCCATGCAGTCATAATTTTCTCCTTAAGCTGTTCTGCAGTCTCCATAGCTGCAGATAAAAGTATTATAGACCTGCTGAAAATACAAAGGATTGAAAAAGCATGAGCTGCATATGAGATAGGCAGAGAAAAAAAAGCCTCGGATTTAAGATACGGTAATCCGAGGCATCAAACAGGGTTCGGTCAGCCTGCTTTGCGCGCGCTGTCTGCGTCAGCCCGCGCGGCCTGCTGGTTTAACTGCAGCAGCGAGAGCACCGCGGCCGCTGCCTGGTTCTGCCTCAATTATGCGGCAGTGCCGGAGCACAGTATGCGGGCCGGTATGAAGACCGTACCTGCTGCAGTCTTAAGCCGCAGTTTTAAATCATTAAATCCTTCCAAGACAATGTCAGCAGAGCACAGCCGGATCCAGCCCTGCCGCTCCTCATTATGCCTCGATTATACCCCTATAAACACGAGCTATTAAACAGCCCAAAAAAAAAAACGTATTTAAATTAATCTCTTTTTTAATTATATTACTTTATTGGTTTATTTTTTTATGGTTATAATGAAAACTGTTTCAGCTGTAAACTGTGGAAAATGCAATTTTTGGCGGGATCCGGCAGCGTGCAGCTGCCGGCTTGATGAATGGCAATTAACGAATTTCGATGCCGGAGCGGGTCTGAGTGCGCGAGAGCTTAGGCAGAGTCACGGTCAGCACGCCCTGATCAAATGCAGCCTCAATGCCTGCACTGTCTGCATCCTCAAAAGCCAGGCGGCGCAGGTAGGTTCCGGCGCTGCGCTCCTGCAGCAGATAGCGGGCCTCAGATGCGCTGTGCTGATGATGCACGGCCTTGATGGAAAGCACCCCGTCCTCAAAATCGAGCGTGATGTCTTCCTTCCTGGTACCGGGCAGATCGGCCTGCACAATATAGGCGCTGCCGGCATCGATGACGTCAAGGGCCACGGCATCATAGCCGCGCTCGCGCTCCGGGCGGGCATAGCGCTCGCTCTGATCAAAATCTGCTAAAGGGCGCGAGAAAATATCCCAAATGGTCGGCCCCATGCGTCTGCCGTTCTCAAAATCCATATTTGCCTCCTGTGGCTGCAGCCGCATTTGACTGCATCTTTAAATCTTAGATTCTTAAAAAGAAAAAACTGAGCTGAGGCGGGAGCCGCCCCGCGGCCCCCGAAAGTTCCAGCTCTTAACTTACTTAATGGCGATGGAAGTAGCCTTCTTCTGCGGCTCCTTCTTGCCGATCGTCATGGTCAGCACGCCGTTACTGAACTCAGCGTCGATTTTGCTTTCATCAGCATCCTCGAAGCTGAAGCTTCTGCTGTAGGAGCCGGAAACGCGCTCGCGCAGCAGATAGCCTTTTTCATCCTTATCTTCCTTAGAAGAGTGATGCTCAGCGCTGATGGTCAGGATGCCGTCTGCAAAATCGACCTTCAGATCTTCCTTCTGCACGCCCGGCAGATCGGCCTTCAGGCTGTAGTTTTGGCCGTTATCCTGAATATCCACCTTAAAGTCATCATCCATGGATGCCAGCGGCGAGAAATCCGCAAAGCTGGCTAAAGGACGAGAGAACAGATCCCAAATCGTCACCGGGTTCTGATTGCGCTTAATCATATTGTTATCAGCCATTTTTTGTTCCTCACTTATATTTACTTGTCATTTAAGCTGCAGCGGTACATTGCCGCCGCAGTCGTTAGTACCTGAAAATCTTTATCTTTACTTCACCGCAATGCTCTGACGGCCGGGCTTGCTCTTCTTGGGCAGGCGCAGCGTCAGCACGCCGTCCTGCAGCTTAGCCTCAATGGCGGCATCATCCACATCCGGGAAGGCGAAGCGGCGCTCAGCTGTGCCGGCAGAACGCTCGCGCACTAAATACTGCCCCTGCTGCTCCTCTTCCTCGGCCTTGCGGGTCACGCTCAGACTCAGCACGCCGTCCTCAAAGGTCAGCTTAATGTCCTCACGCTTCACGCCCGGCAGATCGGCGCTTAAGATATAAGCGTCAGCTTCTTCCTTCACATCAGTCTTTAAGGCAAGAGACTGACGCAGCATCGGCATGTAGTCGCCAAAGGAGTTCAGCGGCCGATTGAAAAGATCCCAAATGGTCAGACCGGTACTGCTGTTGCCTCTGGCCAGCGCTCTCGGATCTAAAGCTTTGTCATTAATCATCTCTAAACCTCCTGCAGATCAGCTTCTTTAAGCTTTCTGCTTAATCTGTTCTTTTTCTCTGTACACCTAGATAAATGGGGCTGAGACACGCAATTTAAAGACTCAATATTAAAGAATATTTTTAGGCTGCCTCCCTGTAAAATCCTGCCGACTGCCCCCATATAGATGAAAGTTTCAGCTTGTAAAAATAATCCTGCGCAAAATATCTTTTCAAGAAAATCAAAGGCTTTACAATTTTCTTAATCTCAGTGCGCACGCTTAATGCTAAGCTGAAAAACCTTAAACCGCCCTTTTTGCCGTCCCAAGGAAAAGCTTTTATGCCTCAAGCCGTCATTCTGATCAATACCGGCAGTCCGCTGCAGGCGGATGTGTGGTACATCAAAAGCTTTTTGACAAGCTTCATGGCAGATAAACAGGTTTTTCGCCTGCCCTCTCCCCTGCACTGGGCCTTCAGGAAGATCGTGCCTGCTCTGCGCGCGCGCAAACTGCAGCCGGCCTACGCTGCCATATTCCGACACGGCCAGTCCCCGCAGCAGCATTATATGCAGGAGCTGGAGCGCACGGAGCCTGCTGACTGCGAGCTGCACGCGGCCTTTTTATACGCCCCTCCCAAAATAAAGGGGGTCCTGGAAACGCTGCAGCGCCGCGGGATTGAGGACATTACGCTGCTGCCGCTCTATCCGCAGTACTCCGGCACCACCACCGGCAGCGCCTGTAACAAGATCTATGCCTGTCTGCAAACCTTGGGCTATAAGCCGCGTTTGAAGCTTGTAAAGGAATACTGGCAGGAGCCGCTCTATATCGCAGGTCTGGCGCAGTGCATTAATAAACTGCAGGAGATCTGGGGCGAGAACTTCAAAAGCGGCACGCTCTACTGCTCCTATCACTCCCTGCCGGCATCCTACTTAAAAGATCCGGCTGAACTGGGCTATATTGAGGCCTGCAGACAGACCACGGAGCTGCTGCACATGCAGTGCCCTGAGCTTAAAATGCGCACGGTGTTTCAATCGGTCTTCGGACCGCAGCGCTGGCAGGGGCCGTTTTTACGCGATGCCCTGCTGCATCATGATTATGCTGCCGGACCTGCGGCCGTGATCTGCCCGGGCTTTGCGCTGGACTGCCTTGAAACGGCGTACGAAATTGATCTTGATCTGCGCGCGCAGGTGCAGGCCGGGCGCAGTGAAAGCTTTACTTATCTGCCCTGCCTGAATGCCGGCAGCGCGCAGCGCCGGCTTATCAGAGCATTAACGCAGAAAGCTCAGCCGGTGAGCTTAAAGGATCTGCTCTTAATTCAGCGGGGCCATCAAGCGCTTGGGCACTAAGATGCCCTGTCTTATTTCTCCGACGCCCAAAAAACGCCCGTCAGTCTGAGAGCGCACCTGCACAATCAGGCCTTCAGTTAAAGGCTGACTTAGCAGCGCATCTTTAAAATCCGGGCCTTGGCGTACGCCATGGGTAAAGGGCTCCGCTTGATACTCCGGCAGAGTAATGCCGGGCAGCGCTCCGACCGCCAGATCAACCGGCAGCAGCAGGCGGTCCAAGGCGCTGAAATCCTGCTGATCTGCGCGGCTGTCTGCCAGTTTCTGCAAATGTGCAAGCGGCATCATGCGCTCCGGCAGACCGGCCACGGCAGTGCGGCGCAGTGCGGTGACGTATGCTCCGCAGCCCAAATACTCGCCGATATCGGCAATTAAGGTGCGGATATAGGTGCCCTTGGAGCAGTGAACTTCCACCTTGAAAGTATCCTCCGTACACTCCAGAAGCTTGAGCTCATAGATCGTGACCTCACGCTTGGGGATCTCCACGCTCTGTCCTTTACGGGCATACGCATATAAGGGCCTGCCGGCAACCTTGACGGCTGAATAAATTGGCGGGATCTGCGTGATGGTGCCGGTGAAATGCGCAATGGCCTCAGGCAGGCGCGCAACTGCAGCGCCGACCGGGCGGCGCAGAATAACCTCCCCCTCACGATCGGCCGTAGCGGTAATTTCACCGAGCTTGCCTGAGGCAATATAGCGCTTATCGCCCTCTAAGAAAAAGGAGGAAAATTTGGCCGCCTGACCCAAGCAGATAGGCAGTAATCCCGAGGCCAAAGGATCAAGCGCGCCGGTATGACCGCCTTTATTGGCCTTATAAATTCCGCGCACGCGTACTAAAGCTTGAGAAGAGGACAGCCCCTCGGGCTTGTCTAATAAGAAAATACCGTCAATATCTCGTCTGGCCATGTTCAGTCTCTGCAGGTTCAGCGGTGTAAATTAATTAAGAGTTCTGCTATCTTTGCGCCCGCCAGGAAGTCCAGCATCAGGGCAATGCCGGCCCCGGCGGAGATGGTTAAGGCTGCGGCAGTGAGGTAAAAATCAAACTGCAGCGCGCCGACGATGCTGCCTGCCACCAGAAGTGCCGTATCTAAATACAGCAGACGATTATGGTTCAGGAACAGGGTCTGCTTGGCAGAGAACTCCCAGACCAGCTTAAAGCGGCTCCAGGTAAAAATCAGGCTGATCACGGCCGCCGCCAAAGTCAAAAGGGACAAAATGCTCAGGCCTAAAGCATAAAAGGCTTCATCGCCATTGCTGATAAAATACAGGCCCAAGGCGGCAGCCAGAGCAATAAAAATGGCTGCGCCGTACTTTAAGGCGATAAAGGTCACAAGCGCGCGCCGCAGCGCCGCGTGCAGCTCTTGAGGAGTCATCAGCTCTCCGTTACAAAGTGAAAAAAGT
Source organism: uncultured Succinivibrionaceae bacterium (assembly GCA_944389865.1). Classification (GTDB taxonomy): domain Bacteria; phylum Pseudomonadota; class Gammaproteobacteria; order Enterobacterales; family Succinivibrionaceae; genus Avisuccinivibrio. Next base: position 11,056 of record CALXNX010000048.1, on the reverse strand, counting down.
GCGTTTATTGTACGCAATTAGGTCAATGCTGTCAGCCTAAGCGTACTGCGGCAGCAGCCCCTGCTCCGCGAGCTCCTGCAGACTGGGCGCCTGCTGATCTGCGCTCGATAGAATAGGCTCGCTGATGATGCCGAAAGGCTGGTGCAAAGCCGGATCGGACCAGCGCAGCGTTCTGCCGCACTCGGGGTGATAATAATCTGTACACTGATAGACCACTAAGGTCGGGCCCTTTTTCACATAAAAGCCGTGGGCAAACCCAGGCGGGATCCACAGCGCCGCACCGTTCTCAGCGCTTAAAGTCACGACCGCGCTGCGCCCGAAGGAGGGAGATCCGACCCGAATATCCACCGCCGCATCAATGATCTCGCCGGACAGCGCCTGCACCAATTTGCCTTGGGCATGCGGATGCTGAAAATGCAGGCCGCGCAGGACGCCGGTTTTCGACAAGGACAGATTGCTCTGCACAAAATGCAGATCTGCAGGCAGCCCCAAAAGCTCCTGCAGCTGACTGTCGCGCGAGAGCTCCATAAACCAGCCGCGAGCATCGGCAAAGCGCGGACGTGACAGAAGCTTTACCTCCGGCAGCTGAGGATCACAGGCCTCTGCCTTAAGCTGACTCATGGCTGCCATTCTGCAAAGCGGGCGGCCGCATCAGGATCGTGCGCTAAATCATAAAGATACTGCCCATACTGCGTCTTTAATAAGGGGGCGGCTAAAGCCTCCAGCTCCGCCTGCAGGATAAAGCCCTGCCGGAAGGCGCTGATCTCGGGACTGCCCACTAAGATGCCCTGCCTGGTTTCAATGATGCGGATGTAATCGGCCGCATCCAGGAGCGCATTCGGCGTACCGGTATCGAGCCACACGCTCCCGCGCTGCATCTTATATACCTGCAGCAGCCCATCCTGCAGATAGCTCAGATGCAGATCCGTGATCTCCAGCTCCCCGCGCGCCGAGGGTTTTAATTGGGCTGCGCGCTGCGGCGCACTGCCGTCAAAACAGTACAGTCCCGTCAAAGCAAAGGAGGATTTAGGCTGTGCCGGCTTCTCTTCAATAGAGCTGACTGAGCCGTCAGGGGCAAAAGCCACCACGCCGTAGCGCTCAGGATCCTGCACACGGCAGGCAAAGCTCAGCGCACCAGAGAAAGAAGCAGGCAGGCTGCGCACTGCCGCCGTCACTTCCGGGGCGATAAAGAGATTGTCCCCTAAAATTAAAGCCGCAGGATCGCCGTGCAGGAACTCCGCACCGATAGTCAAGGCCTGCGCAATGCCGGCGGGGCTTGGCTGCAGCGCATAATCGATAGTCACGCCCCACTGCGCGCCGTCACCTAAGAGCTTTTTAAACTCCGGCTCAGCCGGCGGAGTGGTGATAACTAAAAGATCCTTAATGCCGCAGTCAAGAAGCGTGCTTAAGGGGTAATAGATTAAAGGCTTATTGAAAAGCGGCATCAGCTGCTTATTGACCGCCAGGGTCATAGGATACAGCCTGCTGCCGGTACCGCCGGATAAAATAATGCCTTTCATGCAGTACTAGCCGCGGCGGGCCTGATAGGCCAAAAAGCGCACAAAGTCCTCTAAATAGCCTTCAGTGTCGGCATTGCGCCCGGCAATGGAGAGCAGGACTAAATTGCCCTGCTGACCGTAAACCACAGCCTCCACGCCCTGCTCGTCACAGGTAAAGGACCAGGCATTGTCAATTAAATTTGAGCGCACCGGCAGAGCGCAGCTTAACTGCTCAGCCGCTACGCGGGCGTAAGCCTGCGGCTCTACGGTTTGACCGGCCGTCCCGGCCACGTAAGTGATATTGACCGCCAGATCGCCGCCCTCATGCAGATAGCTGAGAGAATTTTCGACAGAAGGGTTATTCTCCACGCTCCAGCCGTGCGGACAGGGGATCAGCTCCTCCTCCTGATTCTCCTCTGCAGTTAAAGTCGAATAATCCGCAGCGGCAGCATTATTTTCCTCGGCTGCAAAGGCGCAGGGGATGCCTGCGGCCGCCGCAGCAAGCATTAAGCTTAAAAGTAATTTGGGCATAACTATTCCTTAACTTCGTGCTTGTGCTATTTTAATTTAAGCGCGCTGTTTTGGGGGAATTGATTTTGCGACGGCAGACGCAAAACGCGGTCAGCCTGAAATAATACTGCCGCCTGAGCTGTCAGGAAAAAGTCCAGCAGCAGGCGGCAGCGGCGGGCAAAAGCGCGAACTTAGCCTATCAGGCTAAAATCTGACAGATTTCGCCGAAAATGGTATCCACCGGGCGATCAGCGTCGACGGCGGCAAACCTGGTCTGTCCCTTTGCAGCTAAATCCTTGTAGAAAGCGACCAGGGGCTCGGTCTGCTCATGGTAAACCTTGAGGCGGTTTCTCACGGTGCTCTCTTCGTCATCCGGACGAATGACTAAAGGCTCGCCGGTCACATCGTCCCTGCCCTCGACCTTGGGCGGATTATAGACGATGTGATAAGTACGGCCGGAGGCTAAGTGCACGCGGCGGCCGCTCATGCGCTTTACAATCTTCTCATCGGGCACCTGCAGCTCCAGCACAGCGTCGATGGCGATGCCGGCATCCACTAAGGCCTGCGCCTGCGGAATGGTGCGCGGGAAGCCGTCAAACAGAAAGCCGGCGGCGCAGTCAGGCTGAGCGATGCGCTCCTTGACCAGCCCCAGAATGATGTCGTCGGATACTAATTTGCCTGCATCCATGACGGCCTTGGCCTGCCTGCCCAGCTCTGTGCCGGCCTTAATGGCGGCGCGCAGCATGTCGCCGGTAGAAATCTGCGGAATGCCGTACTTGGCAATGATCTGCTGTGCCTGAGTGCCCTTGCCGGCTCCCGGCGGTCCTAAAAGAATAATACGCATGTTGTCTCCTGATCTATGCGGCGGGAGCATGGCTCCCGCCTTTCGGTATTTATTATAGTTGAAGCAGGATTTCTTTACCTTAATCCAGCAGCAGGGTATCCAGGGTCTTCACGAAAGCCGCCGGATCCTTTAAGGTGCCCTGATCGGCCAGCAGGGCCTGCTGATAGATAAAGTCAGCCCACAGCTTGAAGCGCTCTTCGTCGCTCTGAGAGGCGGCCTTGGCAATTAAAGCGTGCTTGGGATTGAGCTCTAAGATATAGCGCTCATCCGGCAGCTTCTGGCCTGAAGCCTCCAGGAGGCGGCGCAGCTGCGCGGTCATGCGGCTGCCGTTTTCGGCCACTACGCACGACGGGCTGTCAATTAAACGGGCGGACACGCGCACATCCTGCACTTTGTCGCCTAAGGCCTGCTTGAAGCGCTCGACCAAGTCCTTATTCTCGTTCTGCGTCTCCTCGCGCTGCTTCTTATCCTCTTCGTTCTCGAGCTCTCCCAGCTCCAGATCCGAAGCGGTGACCGGGATGAACTTCTTGCCGTCAAATTCATTGACATTGCCCATCAGCCACTCATCAACGCGATCCCACATCAGGAGCACTTCAATGCCCTTCTGCTTTAACTGCTCTAAGTACGGGGACTTCACTGCAGCTTCATAGCTGTCAGCAGTGAGGTAGTAGATGGCAGTCTGCTTTTCCTTCATGCGGCCGACATAATCCTCTAAGGACACCTGCGGTTCAGCACTGTCATTGGCGGTTGAGGCAAAGCGCAGCAGCTTTAAGACGGCATCGCGATTGCTGTAATCCTCCACCGGACCTTCCTTGAGCACATTGCCGAACTGCGCCCAGAAGATCTTATAGTCATCGGTCTTGGCAAGTTTGGCCAGCATGCCGAGCACGCGCTTGGTTAAGGCTTTCTTGAGCTTGCGGGTCACGGCGCTTTCCTGCAGCAGCTCGCGCGAGACGTTTAAAGGCAGCGCATTGGTATCGACCAGGCCTTTGACAAAGCGCAGATAAGTCGGAAGGAACTGCTCAGCGTCATCCATAATGAAGACGCGGTGCACAAAGAGCTTTAAGCCGTGCTTCTGCTCGCGGTTAAACAGATCCCACGGCGCCTGACGCGGAATATACAGCAGCGAGGTGTACTCCAGCTCGCCTTCAACCTTATTGTGCGCGTAAGTTAAAGGATCCTGATAATCAGAGGTCAGATGCTTGTAGAACTCGTTATATTCCTCAGGCTTAATCTCCTGCGGAGCGCGGGTCCACAGCGCCTTGGCGTCATTAACCTGCACGTAGTCAAACTTAGGCTGCTTATCCTTATTCTCTTCCTCACCCTCTTTCGGAGCTTCGTACTGCTCTTCATAGAGCTCGACCGGCACGGAGATGTGATCGGAGTACTTCGTGATAGCCTGACGCAGCCGCCAGGTATCTAAGAATTCACTCTCGCTGTCCTTAATGTGCAGAATGATCTCGGTACCGCGGTGCTCGCGATGGATATTGCCGGAGCTGAATGTGCCCTCGCCCGTGGACTCCCACTGCACGCCCTCATCAGGGCTCTCTGCATTGGCCGATAAAGACAGAACCGTGACCTTATCCGCCACGATGAAGGCGGAATAGAAGCCCACGCCGAACTGACCGATGAGCTGGCTGTCCTTTTGGGCGTCGCCGGTCATGTGCTTTAAGAAATCCTCAGTGCCGGATTTGGCAATGGTGCCTAAATGCTCATTGGCCTCAGCCAGGGTCATGCCCAGACCGTTATCGGAAATAGTCAGGGTGTGCTGATCCTTATCAGCGCGGATGCGGATCTTAAAGACCGGATCGTCCTTGACTAAGTCAGGTTTGGTTAAAGAGAGAAAGTGCAGCTTATCAATGGCGTCCGAGGCATTGGAAATAAGCTCGCGCAGGAATACTTCTTTATTGGAATAAAGTGAATTGGCCAGCAGATTTAATAATTTGGCAACTTCAGTCTGAAAGCCGTGTTGTTCAACAGCCGACATGTGTATCTCCTCAATATGGGCATCAGTGCCCGCAATCTATCTGGCAGATACATGGGGACGGCTGTTTTACTTTTCAAGCCTTAAGCAAAAGGACGGCGCTGCTCCAGCGATGCCGCCAGGGTCTGCTCATCGACGCTCTCTAAATTGCCGCCGAAAGGTACGCCCGAGGCTATTTTGGAAAGCTTTACCTGCTGCTTTCGGGCCAAAGCGGCAATATAGGAGGCGGTAGCCTCGCCCTCGACCGTAGGATTGGTGGCTAAGATGAGCTCCGTGATTTCACCTGAGGCTAAGATCTCGGCCAATTTATCAAGTCCCAGTTCAGCAGCTCCAATGCCGTCAATGGGAGAGAGATGACCGTGGAGCACGAAATAGCGCCCAAAATACGTGCCGGCGCTCTCGACTGCCTGTACATCAGCCGGAGTCTCGACTACGCACAAAAGCCCGCTGCTGCGGCGCTTGACATTGCGGCAAATAGCGCACTCCCCGCCGTCGCTGTAATTGCGGCAGCACGGGCAGAGCTCAATATGCTGTAAAGCATCCTTGAGCACGGCTGCAAGCTGCAGGCCCTCAGCGCGGCGGCGATCGAGCAGCGCATAGGCAATGCGCGCGGCCGAGCGCGGCCCGATCCCGGGCTGCACCTGCAGAGCCTCGATTAGCTGATCTAAATAGACCGAGGAGCTCATTAGAACGGCAGCTTCATGCCCGGGGGCAGCGGAATGCCGGAGGTAACCTTGCCCATAGCCTCGCGGGCATATTCCTCAGCGCGGCGATGGGCATCATTGCAGGCGGCGGCGATTAAATCCTCGCACATTTCCTTGTCGTCGCCGAACACGCTGTCGTCGATTTCCACGCGCTTAACCTCGTGGCCGCCGGTCATAGTGACTTTGATTAAGCCGGCACCAGCCTCACCTACCACCTCGTGCGCAGCGATCTCTTCCTGCACCTTTTCCATGCGCGCCTGCACGGCCTGCGCCTGCTTCATCAGGTTCTGCATATTGCCCATGTTAAACATCTTAATTCTCCTAAAATGCAGCAGGCCGCAGCCCGCAGGATGTGCGCTCTGCCGCCCTGAACCCGGCCGCAGAGCCTGAAAAACCGCCGTTAATTGTAAGCAAACCGCCGCATTTTTTAAAGGGCAGAGAACAATTTAAGCGCTGCTGCTGTGCTGACGCTGCAGACCTATTTCCTCAGAAGGCGTGCGCCCGAAGATCTTTTTATAATCACGCGCAAACTGCGAGGGGCTTTCATATCCTACGGTATATGCCGCCGAACTTACCGAAGCTCCCGGCTGCCACAAAAGTTTGCGCGCGGCATACAAACGCAGCTGCTTGTGATACTGCATCGGAGTCAGCCCGATAAGCGCTTTAAAGTGGCGGAAAAATGTGGAAGGTGCCATGTGCACTAAGTCCGCCAGCTCCTCAACAAAGATGGACTTTTGATAGTTTTGCTTTAAATACTCAATGCTGCGGGCCAGTTGATGGGGCAGCACGCCGCTTAAAGCAAAGTCCGCGAGCACCGTTCGCGCAGGCGTCAGGAGCAAATAGTAATGAATTTCCTTCAAAATCAAAGAAGCAAGCACCTCAGCCTGCTCAGGCTTCTGGGAAACTTCCAGCAGACGCAGATAAGACAGCATGAGCTCACTGCCGGCATCGACGATCACGGCGGGGCACAGCCGGCCTAAAGATCCGCCGGCCCCCAAGGACGGCGCCTGCGTCAGCAGCTCATTGATGATCTGATAGTCAATATTAATGGAAAGATACAAAATGGGTTTATCGGCACTGCACTGCATAAAGGCCGCTTCATTCGGAGCTGTCACCGCTGAGACCAGACACTGCCCAGGATGGTAGATGAAAGGCTCAGATCCCGGCAGGCAAGTGCTCTTGCAGCCCTGCACTAACAGCGAGGCAAAGGGCTCGGGCAGCGAGGAGCAGCGCTCGCCCACGCATGCGCGCCGACCGCAGCGCAGCCCCGGCACCGCAGTCTGCAGCTCCCCGTCCTGCGGCATTAAATGCGTCAGCAGCTGCTGCAGCCTGGCAAGCAGCCGCTCTTTATCATCCTGCTGATCGGTTAATTCCGGCATAAAATACTCTCATTTCCGTGCCATCTGCACAGCGGCGCGGTACGTAAAAGTCAAATTGCTGGCTGATAAATTAATGCCTTTCAAGGCAGCCGTTAAAGCACAATTACAGCAGGATCATGCCTTTTTCTCTCACCAGCAGCAGAAATGCAGCAGAAAGCCGGCGCTCTCCTCCTGCGTCAGTTTTATGCCCGTATAACGCCTCCGGCCGCTTGGCGCGGCCGGAGTGTATTGTGTCAGCTGTGCGGTATTTTGGAGTCTGCAGCTTAATATGCCTGCTCTAAGATCTCGCAGACCTGCTCCGGGGTAAGCGGCACAAAGGCAAGGTGCAGCGGGAAGCACTTACAGGAGTGCTCTGCCATCACCTTAAACTTATCCTTCTGAGTAATGCCGACGTCGCGCAGGGTCTTTGGCAGCCCGATAGAGGCAAAGAACTGCTCTAAGGCTTCGATGCCTGCCTTCGCCGTGGCATAGAGATCGTCCTGCAGCGGCAGGTCAAAGACGCGGTGCGCAAAGTACGCATAGCGCTTCACCGTCTTGTCGTTTAAGGTGTAGCGCATGATGACCGGAGTTAACAGCGCCAGCCCCTCGCCGTGAGTGATGTCGTAGTAAGCGGAGAGCTCATGCTCAATGGCGTGGCACACCCAGGCGCCTACATCGCTGCCAACCTGACAGATGCCGTTGCAGGCTAAAGAGCTCGCCCACATTAAATTGGCGCGGGCGGTGTAGTTATTGCCGTCGGCATATGCCAGCGGGGCAAACTTAATCACGCTGCGCAGCACGCTCTCGCACAGACCTTCAGTGACCATGCAGCTGCCGTCCACGAAATACTGCTCAAATATATGGGACATGATGTCGGCGCTGCCGGCCGCAGTCTGCTTTTTGCTCACCGTTAAAGTATAGGTCGGGTCAAGCACGGAGACGCGAGGGAAGTTCAGCGGGTGAAGCACGCCGATCTTCTCATTGGTCTCTAAATTGGTGATCACGGCGGCGCTGTCATACTCCGATCCGGTAGCGGCCAAGGTCAGCACGGTAAATAAAGGCAGAGCCTTGGTGATCCTGGAGCTGTCGATGACAAGATCCCACGGATCGCCGTCATAGAACGGAGCATCGCAGATGATCTTGGAGCAGTCCAGCACCGAGCCGCCGCCCACAGCCAGCACCATATCGACGTTCTTTTCGCGGCAGATCTGCCCGCCCGCGCGCACAGAGGTAATGCGCGGATTCGGCTCGACACCGGATAATTCATAGACCTCAAAGTCCTTGAGCAGCTCCATCACGCGATCATAGAGTCCGGTCTTCTTAATGCTGCCGCCGCCGTAGACTAAGAGCACGCGCTTGCCGCACTTGGCCATCTCTGCGGGCAGTCCTGCAATCGCATCCTTGCCGAATAAAACCTTGGTGGGGGTGTTATAGGTAAAATTCACTACATTGTCGTGCATAATTTTGCTCCTGATAAACTCTAGGCATACTGTAACCAGATCAAGCAGAACGGTAAAGGCCTATTTACGCAATCTTTCTGCCTGTTTCTCTCAGCCTGCCCGTCCTAAGGAAACGCTGTGTTTTGCCCGCTATAGTGCAGATAAGCTTAAGACTAAGTTAAAGACGAAAACCGCTTTGTAAGGAGAAATTATGCAAGCTGCCAAATACTCGCTCTTCTGCGCTTTAACTGCCGCCCTTATTGCCGCGCAGCCGGCCATGGCCTCTGATAAAGACCGCTGCTCCCTGCAGAACGGCTCGGTGAGCGTAACCGGCATCGGCGAAATTACTGCTGCCCCCGATCAGGCAGTGCTCAATTTCCAGATCCGCGCCGGCGCCCCCACCGCCGCTGAAGCCCGCACCCAGGCTGAAAATACGGTCACAGCCTTTTTAAAGGCTTTAGAGCCGCTGAAGCTCCCCAAAGGCGCGATTGCGGCCGACAATTTAACTGTGCAGGCGCGCTATGCCTATAACGAGGGCAAAAGCACCTTAACCGGCTTTGAGGGGCTGCGCTCAGTCAGCGTCACCGTGGATGATTTCAGCCTCATCGGCGAGGTCACAGATCTTGCTTTCAAGAGCGGCATCAATGAAGCGGTAGGCTTTACCTATCAGCTCAAGGATCCCAAAGCGGCACAGCAGCAGGCCCGCTCAGCCGCTATTGCTGATGCCAAAGCAAAAGCTGAGGAATTAGCTGAAGGCTTTGATGTGAAGCTGGGCAAGCCCTGCCAGCTCTCATACGGCTACAGCGCTGTCCCCTCTCCGCGCCCCTTAATGCTGATGGCCGCGCGCGCAGATACGGCCGGCAGCAGCAATGCCTCTTACGCCGCAGACGATCTGACCGTCAAGGCGGAAGTGAGCGCCGTCTTTACTTTAAAATAACAGCACGTCTCAAATGCAGGCCGCTGTGTGCGGCCTGCCCTCTAGTTAACTTTGTTAACCTTAGTTAACTTATTTCCCCCTGAAGCTTGGTATGTCATCCCTCGCTGCGGCACAATTGGACTCACTCCTGAAATAATTCGACCGGCCGCCTATGGCAGCTTAAGGACATGCAATGACTTTAGGTCTGATCTTTTTAATCGCCGGCACACTGCTGCAGGCGCTAACCTCTGCCTCATCAAATCCGCCTGCCATAAAACCAGGCAGTCTTCATGGACAATCCTGGTGCAGGCACAGATCTTAATGGGCCTTGTCTGCCTCATCCCTTTCTTTGTACTGAACCTTCATACGCAGTTCACCGCGCAGTTTTTAATCTCAGCCGTTCTGACTAATGTGAGCTATCTTATCGCGCAGTTTCTGCTCTTTACCGCCATTACGCACTCTGACCCGTCCACCGCCTGTCCTTATTTAAGCCTTAAGCTGCCGCTCACTGCCATACTTGCCATACTGCTTACTTCCGAGAGCATCAACGGACTGCAGGCGCTGTCCCTGGCGGCGCTCACAGTGCTCGCCCTGCTATTCTCGCAGGCTGTGCGCATTAAGCCCGTCATTCTGCTCTTAGTCATCGGATCAGCTGCCTGTTTTGCCCTGTGCGACTTGGCTGTTCTGCAGGCCTCGCGCTCCATTGAAGCGTCCTCACCGATGCTTACCGGTCTTTTTACCGTGATCTGCTGTGACGTGCTGTTTTTAGCGCTCCTGCCGGTGCTCCTATTCACCAAATCCAAAGTTAATCTGACGCAGTTAAAAGCTGCCGCTCCTCTGAGCCTGAGCTGGATCACTGGAGTAAGCTCCGTGATCATCGGCTTTAATTACGCTGGCGTAATTGCGGGCAATATCATTCTGGCGCTGCGAGCTTTAGCTGTAGTTGCTCTGACCGCGCTGTTCTTTCGCAGCCAGCTCGGCAGAGAGCCCGGGCGTTTTAAACTCAAAGCCGTCTATGCACTCTTGATGTGTCTGTGCGCCAGCGGCTTTTATTTGAGTGATTGATGGGAAGCCGCGCAGCATTCTAACCGCGCATGCTTTAAAACAAGCGTAAGGAGCGATATTTTAGAGCGTAGTGCCGTCGACCTTCACCGAGGGAAACGCACCTAACTTGGCATTAAAGAAATCTACCACCTTGGTGATCACCGCATCCTGATACCACGGCAGATCGCCGTGATGAGCATTCTTCACCAGCTCATATTCAGCATCAGCCCCTTCCGCCTTAAGCTTTTCATACATTCTGGCCAACTGCAGCGGACTTACCAGGGTATCGAGCGAGCCGTGCAGCAACAGTACCGGCGGCTCGGATCCGTCCACATGAGCAATGAGGCTGGCCGCAGCCGCTTTTTCTTTATCGCTTAAAATCCCCGCTCACGGGAAGGTATCAAAGGCCGGGCCATGGACTAGGAGCGCCTCGGTCACGGCCGGAGACAGATGCACGGACTCGCGCTCCTGCCCTAGCCCCTCGCCGATGCAGGTTAGATCCGAGATGCCGTAGAAGGATACCGCAGACTGAATATCGGAGGAGTACTGCAGACTCTCTCCATGCTCCCAGCCCTGCTCGCCGTTAACGGCCGCCATCATTTCAGACAGATAGCCACCGGCACTGTCGCCGACCACGCCGATGGCATCCGGGGCAATGTTAAAGCTCTCGGCATTTGCGCTGTTGTGACCTACTCCCCACCTTGAAGAAGGTGGGGCTTCTTCGCGCTCAAGACTCCTGTTGGAGCCAGTATCAACGC
>CALXNX010000047.1 GCA_944389865.1 uncultured Succinivibrionaceae bacterium | reverse complement strand
TCTGTTCTCATACTCGATAATGTACGCTGAACCCAAGCAAAACGCAACATGTCAGGATGCCATTCATCCCCACCCTGGAAGAGGATGGGGACTTCTGGCATCATACTGTTAAAGTTACCCAGCAAAGTCGGGACAGCGTCATCGACGGCATTATCTCTGAGGATAAGCTGGGCTTCAGCAAGATCTTTTTGCAAATCAAGCAGTACAGTCCTAAACATAAAGTATCGCGTCCGGATCTGCAGGGCTTTATCGGCGCCATTGCCGGCAAGGGTCTGTTTGTGACCTTGAGTGACTTCAGCAGTGATGCCAGAGACTATGCTTCCGCCCAGAACTTAGTGCTGCTCAATGGTCAGGCCATCGCTAATTTGATGATTGAGCATAACTTCGGCGTCAGCGTGAAGAGAAATTACGCCATTAAGACGCTGGATTCAGATTTGTTCGCGGAACTTGCTGACTAATTTCTCCTGCCGCTGATTTGGCAGCCTCCCCTTATATCTGCTGACAGGATCGTGTTTGGTGGGGACAGCGGATGCTGCTTTTGCTCTTACTGCACTGAGCCTTTGTACAAGAGTACAGAGCGGTATTCCGTCATTGTTAACTGATGTCAGCTTGTACGCTGAAACCCGACGGTGCGGCACAGACTGCCTGCTGAAGGTAAAGAACTGGTAAAGCCGGCGTAAGCATCAGCACACTCAAATGGCGGCGCCATCGCACTTTGCAGACTTAAAAATGTGCGCTGCGCTCAAAATATGCAAAACAGCGGCGCAAAAGTTTGACCGCACTCAAAAAATGGAAAATTGCGCACAGCAGTGCCCTGCGTATTGTTTCACAATAACACAGGATTAAAACTTATTACTTAATTATCTTTGAACAATAGAGGTGTTATAAGTGGATAACGCACGTGATGTTGCTAAGCAGACTTTAGCATTGGTATTGGCCGGCGGCCGCGGCAGCAGACTGCGTATGTTAACTGACAGACGCGCTAAGCCTGCGGTATTTTTCGGCGGCAAATTCAGAATCATCGATTTCGCGCTGTCTAACTGTGTCAATTCAGGCATTACCCGTATCGGCGTGGTTACACAGTACAAGTCTCACAGCCTGCTGCGTCACCTGCAGTCCGGCTGGTCCTTCCTGAGAAATCAGTTCAACGAGTTTATCGATCTGCTTCCGGCCCAGCAGCGTGTGGACGAGGAACACTGGTATCAGGGCACCGCAGACGCTGTTTATCAGAACATCGATATTATTAAGAATCACCACCCCAAGTACATCGTCATCTTAGCGGGCGATCATATCTATAAGATGGACTATGCGCTGTTAGTGCTCGATCACATTAAGCACGGCAAGCCTTTAACCATCGCCTGCATCCCGACCTCCCGCGAGGAAGCTAAGGGCTACGGTGTAATGGCTGTGGACAGCGACGGCTTAATCACCGATTTCGTGGAGAAGCCTAAGGATCCTCCCGCCATGCCGGGCCGTCCTGACATGTCCCTGGCCTCCATGGGTATTTACTGCTTTGATGCTGACTTCCTCTATGAAGTGCTGCAGAAGGATGCCGAGACCGAAGGCTCGCACCGCGATTTCGGCATGGACATCATTCCGGCCTTAGTGAAGCAGCGCTTAGCTCACGCTCATGACTATTCCATTTCCTGCATCCGCAACAAGGGCTGCCCGGAGATCTGCTACTGGCGCGACGTCGGTACTCTCGATGCCTACTGGGATGCCAATATGGATATCGCCTCGGTACAGCCGCAGCTGGACGTTTATGACACCAATTGGCCGATTTGGACGCATCAGGTCCAGATGCCGCCTGCAAAGTTCGTGCAGGACATCAACGGCACCTCTTCCATCGTCCGCAACGCTGTGGCCTCCGCAGGCTGCATCGTGTCCGGCTCTTCGATTGTGCATTCAGTGCTGTTCTCCGCTGCCCGCGTGCACTCCAACTGCTTCCTGACTGATGCCGTGATCCTGCCGTCCTGCGTAGTTCACCGCGGCTGCCGCCTTACCAAGGTGGTGCTCGATCGCGGCTGCGAACTGCCGCGCGACTTAATCATCGGTGAGGATGCTGAGCTTGACGCCAAGCGCTTCTACCGCTCTGAGGGCGGCGTGGTCTTAGTGACCCGCGAGATGTTAAAGAAGCTGCGTGAGAACGAGCCTGATCTGTTCAAGGACTTTGAGAGCTATCGCGGCGCAGCCTCTCCTTTATATGTCTGATAAATCAGACTTAAGCTCTCAGCTCTTCTGCCCATTGCGGCTGAAGACTGAGAGCTGTCAGCCGATTTCTCTTTCTGCATCCCTGTCGCTTACCGACGGGGATTTTGGTTTAGAGCGCGATCATTTAAAGACTGTGCTCACCGCGCCGATGCGCCGCCTGCAGCAGAAAACGCAGGTCTTTCCCTTAGACGTTAAAAGTTCAGCCCGCAGCCGACTGACCCATTCTTTAGAGACCGCAGAATACGCCCGCATCCTGGTGCATTTTCTATGCGCGCATCGGCGCTTTGCCCCGCTGGAACATCCTATGGCGCTGTGCGTGAGCACCGCGTCGCTCCTGCATGATTTGGGCAATCCGCCTTTCGGGCACTTTGGCGAGGACGTCATTCGACACTGTTTAACCAAGCTTACTTCCCGCTGCGATACCGGCCTTACTGACGGGGAGAAAAGCGATCTGCGCGCCTTCAACGGCAATGCCCAGGGGCTGCGCATTGTCCACTCCATTCAGTGCCTGAATTTAAGCCTCGGGCAGCTCTCTGCCATGATTAAAGTGCCGCATACCGCCCCTGAGCTCAAGCGCTCCGGCCAGGATCCGCGCCATGCCGGTATTTTTATGGCTGAAAAGGAGATTTTAGAGGCCGTCCGTAATACCTGGCCTGACCGTGAGCGCCATCCTTTGTCTTTTGTGATGGAGCTGTGCGACGATTTGGCCTACAGCCTCGCCGATTTAGAGGATGGGACCGATAAAGGGCTGGTGTCGGAGAGCGCGCTGTATCAGCTTATTACCGAGCTCTGCTCAATCTTAAGCCTGAAGATTGGCGACTTCGTGTCATCGCCGCAGGCCTTTGCGGCGGCTTATCGGCAGTCGCGCGGCGCGGTGGTGCAGACTCTGCGCGAGGTAGTCTCAGGCCTCTATCTGCGCCAATGCGCCGCGCAGCTGGAGGCGCATGCTGATGTGTGGCTGGCTTCCGGCTCCGTGCCGGTCGATGATCTGACTGCAGTTAAAGCGGTTGCTGCGCTGAAGCGCTTTGAACTTAAGGAAATCTACGCCAATTTAGAAGTAGAGAGTCTGGAGCTTGCCGGTGCGTCCTATCTTAGATATCTGCTGCAGGTGTACGGCGAGCTGACGCAGGTGAGCGCCGCCGAATTTAAGCGCCTTTTGAGCCGGGAGGGCGGGGATGCTTACTGCCGCAGACTGTGTCACCGCATCTCGCGCCGCCATCTGCAGGCCTATCAGCGTGCGGCGCAGCTGCAGCCTGAGCATGAGCTCTATTACCGCCTGCATCTGATTGTGGACTATATTTCCGGCATGACCGACACCTACGCCGGAGCTGAATATCGGCTGCTCTCCGCGGGCATCAAACAGTAAAGCGCATCCGCCCCCGGCAGGAGGTGCAAAAAGCGGGAGCTTGGGCAAAGAAAGATGCGTGCAGATCGTATATAATCTGCGCCGTTTTATGTTTTTAAGCACCTGCCGCTGTGACCGACAAAGACAGGGCTGAACTGATCAAAAGCAAAATAGAGAGCAAGAACATGGCTTTAAGTGCAGATCGCAAGCCGCTGACCAGCGCCGATCCTTATTTTGATGATATTCGTCCCTGTACTGATGCAGAGGTACGCTCAGAGCTGAGCAAGATCTGCCGGGACCAGACTGTGCTGCAGGGCATCATCAATTTCCGCTATCCGCTGCTCTCCAAATTATGCCCCTTTATCTTAAAGCCGGTTGTGCGCTCATATTTGACCAAGCGTACTGACAATATTCATACCATCGCTCAGTTCCAGGATCGCGTGGCCAATTTCATGGAGCATACTATTGCCGCCACCACCGACGGCGTCGATTTCATCGGTTTTGACAAGCTGGAAAAGGGTACAGGATATCTGTTTATCTCCAATCACCGCGACATCTCCTTAGATCCGGCTTTTATCGATTTTGCTTTATACAAGCACGGTCTTGATACCGTGCGCATTGCCATCGGCGACAATCTGCTCAAAAACCAGGCCGCCACCTCTTTAATGCGTCTTAATAAAAGCTTTATTGTGCAGCGCTCGGTGGAGAGCCCGCGCGAGAAGCTCAAGGCTTTAACCAAGCTGTCTACTTATATCGGTCTTTCTATTCACGAAGGGCATTCGGTATGGATTGCTCAGCGTGAAGGCCGCGCCAAGGACGGCGATGATCGCACGGAAGTCTCCGTGCTGAAGATGTTCCATCTCTACGGCCGGCAGCTGAAGCTCTCCTTTAAGGACTATATTGCCGGTCTGAACATCGTGCCGGTAGCCATCAGCTATGAGTACGATCCGGCTGATTTGGCCAAAGCCCGCGAGCTGGATGAAAAGGCCCGCAATAACGGCGTTTACCGCAAGGGCAGCATGGAAGATCTGCTGAGCATCGCCGGCGGCATCAAGGGCTATAAAGGCCGCGTTACTATTCATGCCGGCAGCCCCTTAAAGGACGGTTTTGAAACCCCTGAAGATCTGGCCGCCGTCATCGACAGATTTATTTGGGAACACTACAGAATGTATCCTACCGCCTTAATTGCCGCCGGCCAGAGTGCAGACGTCAGCGCGGCGGAACAGGCCAAATTTGAACAGCGCCTGGCGCAGTATCCGCAGGAGCTGCGTGCGCGCGTACTGGCGATGTACGCCAAACCTTATGAAAATCTGCAGACTCTTAAAAAGAGCAGTGCGGACTGAGTGCCCTGCCGTGCTAAAATGCGGCAGAACTTAGTAAATGACGCCATTACTTAATGCAGAAGTTTCATATTCTTTATAACGCTGACGGATCCCTTTCGTACTTTCGGGCCGGCTGCCTGCTGACGGCGGCCGTCTGCATGGCAGCTTACGCTCTCATGCCGCATGGGCAGCAGACAGATGCGGAATCTGCCGCTCAAACTGCGGCGGCGCAGACTGACGAGAGCTCTAATCCTTTAACTGAGATCTTCAGCTCTAAAGAAGAGGAAGCGCAGAAGCAGCGCTTGGAACTGCGCACTTTGGCGCTGCGCGAGCTGGATGACGGTGCGCATTTTCTCACTACCTGCGGCAATATCAATGCCGGCTTTGAAGGCTGCCGTTTTGAGTTTTCTCCGGAAGTCCTGGCCGCTTACGATGCGACGGTGGATGCGGCCGATGACGGCTTTGCCATTACCTTAAAGGCCAAGGGCGCACAGGCTGAAGATCTGTGTACTGAGTTCGGCATCAACAGTGAAGGCGCGGTCTACGCCCGGGATAAGTACGGTAAGGAGCAGCGCTCCTGCCTGCCTGAGAGCCTGACTAAGCCTGATTTAAGCGCGCTGACGCGTATAACTGACGATTTAATTCCCAATGCTGCCCCCTCCGGGCGGCAGCCGGTGCTGCTGCGTACTGCGGGCAAGAGCGCCCAGAGCCGGCAGCTGGATTCTCAAACTACTGATAATCGGAACATTTAAATATGAGAATTTCACGCGATACTGTGGCAACGGTAGGCTTTACCGTAACTGATGAAAACGGCCAGGTGGTCGGCCGTACTGATCCGAAGCACCCGGTGCAGGCCTTAGTGGGCCGCGGCTCCTTAGTGCGCGGCTTAGAGCGCGCTATTGACGGGCATGAAAAGGGCGACAGCTTTACCGTCACTTTAAATCCGGCCGATGCCTACGGCGTCACTGACCCCAGCTTAGTGCAGGAAATCGATCGCGCAATGTTCGGTGATTTCCCTATTGAAGTAGGCGCCGTGTTTGAAGCCGATACCGCACAGGGGCCCATCGGCGTAGTGATCAAGGAAATTAAGGATCACACCGTGGTGGTGGACGGCAATCATCCGCTGTCCGGCAAGACCTTAACCTTCTTAGTGAGCATTGAGGATGTGCGTGAAGCCACCCCTGAGGAAAAGGCGCACGGCCATGTCCATCCGGACGGTCACTGCCCGTCGGAGGAGCACGAGCATCACTGCTGCTGCGGTCACCATCATGATGATGGTGAGGAAGGCGAGCACCACTGCTGCGGTCATCATCACGACGGTGAAGATGGCGAGCACCACTGCTGCGGGCATCATCACCATGACGGTGAGGAAGGCGAGCATCACTGCTGCGGGCATCATCACCACGACGGTGAGGATGGCGAGCATCACTGCTGCTGCGGCCGTCATCAGCACGCTGACGCTTAATTTTTCCGTTTCTTTCTGTATTTCCCGCGCCTGCGCCGCGTGCGCAGGCCGTATTTTATTTACGCCTTAATCATGAAATTTATTGTCCGTCTGTTTCCCGAGATCTCTATTAAAAGCCGCCCGGTGCGCAATCGTCTGATCCTGCAGCTGCAGCAGAATATCATCAATGCCGCCAAGCATCATCAGCTCACGCTGCATGTCTTCAGTCAGTGGGATAAGCAGTTTGTACGCTGCGAGGATGCTGACCGGGAACGGGCGGTGACGGCGCTCTCGCGTATCCCCGGCATTCACTCCTTTCAGGCGGTGACAGAGTTTACGTTCCAAAACTTCGACGATATTTTCGCCGGCTGCCGCGACATCCTGGGGCCGCGCATTGAGGGCAAAACCTTTGCGCTGCGCGTCAAGCGCCGCGGCACTCACGAGTTCACCTCGCAGCAGGCCGAGCGCATCTTAGGCGGCATGTTTAAGGCCCATTACCCCAACAAAGGCGTCAATCTGTCCCATCCGGACGTCACCTTAAATATTGAAATTGATAATGACACAGCCTTTGTGATTGAAGAGAACTACAAGGGCATGGGCGGCTTCCCCATAGGTCCGCAGGGCGAGGTCTTATCGCTGCTCTCCGGCGGTTTTGACAGCGGCGTTTCGACTTATCAGGCTATCCGCCGCGGTCTGCGCGTGCATTACCTGTTCTTTAATATGGGCGGCACGGCCCATGAGCTGGGGGTTAAGCAGGAGGCCTATTATCTGTGGGATCGCTACGCCTGCTCGCACCGCGTTAAATTTGTGACCGTTCCCTTTGAGCCCATTGTAGGACAGATCCTGGAGCGGACGCATCACGGCGTGCGCGGCGTGATTTTAAAGCGCATGATGATGCGCGTGGGATCAGAGATCTGCAGAAAGTACGGGGCAGAGGGTTTAGTGACCGGCGAGAGTGTAGGGCAGGTGTCCTCGCAGACTTTAACTAATTTATCCCACATCGATGCGGTCACTGATACCTTAATCCTCAGACCGCTGGTGATGATGGATAAGCAGTCCATCATCGATGAGGCTGAGCGCATCGGCACAGCCGGCTTTGCCGAAACCATGCCGGAGTACTGCGGCGTGATCTCCGATCACCCCAATGTCTGTCCGCGCCGCAGCTTTGTGGAGGAAGAAGAGGCCAAGATGGATCCGGATCTGGTCGCCAAAGCTGCGGCTGCAGCCCGCACCGTGGATATTAAGGATATCCCCGAGGATACCAATCGCCTTGCGACCGAGGTGGAGACCGTAAGTGAGCTTAATGACGGGGACGTGATCCTGGATGTCAGATCGCCTGATGATGCCGCAAAGGCTCCCCTGAGTGTGCCGGAGCATGAGATCATCTGCATGCCTTTTTACCGTACTGCTAAGGATTTCGGCACTTTAGACAAGCTCAAGACCTATGCGCTGTACTGTGATCAGGGAGTGATGTCTCTGATGCAGGCCAGGCAGCTCAAAGAGCTGGGGCATCATAACGTCAAGGTGTGGCGGCCGGAGCGCAAAGCTTAGCGCGCACTTTCCCCATATGCCGCAGGCTGCCGCCTGCTATAATGAGCTTTAGTCAGTGATGAAGGATCTATCATGTTAAAGCTCATTTACGCGCTGCCGGCCGCGGCGCTGCTTGCCGCCTGCTCAGGCGTCAGCGTGCAGACCAATTTAAATCCCAGCAATTTTACCGAATACTTCAAACCCTCTACAGTAGAGGTGGTGACCTTTGCGGATTTAGAGGATCAGATCTATCAGGTTATAGCTCCGGTGCACGGTCTGTCATGCCAGCGCGATGCCGATGACTTCCCGGCCAATGAGACCGATGCCCGCGTCGATCTGCTGCGCCGGGCGGCTGATAAGGGCGCGAACGCGGTGGTGATCAATAAATGCCTCACCGCCCGCGATACCGGCGCCTGCAGCATCTCAGTTACCTGCTACGGCGATGCCGTGTATGTCAAAGAATGAGCAGTCTGAGCTGAGCTCGTACACCCTCCCGGTCATCGGGGTGATGCACAGCCCGTACGGCCAGAAATTTGCCGTACCGCGTCAAAGCGGCCTGGTTCCTGATGCCTTAAGCACGATTGAATTTTTCGCCCCTTACGGCGATCCGCAGGCCTTTGCAGGGCTGCAGGGCTTTTCGCATCTGCATGTCATTTTTATGTTCCATCAGATCCCGGAAGGACCTTTTCGCGCCCAGGTGCGGCCGCCGCGTTTGGGCGGCAATCAGCATGTTGGCGTCTTTGCTACCCGCAGTCCTTTCCGGCCCTCGCGCCTGGGCCTGTCTGTCGTCAAGCTGGAAAATCTCACAGTCCAACATGGACTGGTCTGTCTGCAGGTGTCAGGTGCGGACTTAGTGGACGGCACGCCCATTATCGATGTGAAGCCCTATATTCCTTTTGTCGATGCGCTGCCGGAGGCTCAAGGCGGCTTTGCGGCCGCTCCCCCTGAGCTCAAGCAGGTGATCTTCACTGAAAGAGCGCAGGAGCAGCTGCACTCATTGGGTCAGCGCGAGTTCAAAGCGCTGCGGGAAATTCTGGCGCAGGATCCGCGTCCGGCCTATAAGGCTGAACAGGAAGATCCCAAGCGCTATTACGCCTTATTGTTTGGTTTTAATGTGGGCTTTTGCGTAAGCTCGGATACAGTCACGGTGGTGGAGGCATTAAAAGCATGAGCTACAAGCACATTCTGTTTGATATTGACGGCACGATTTACGACACCTATTTTGCCAATATGGATGCCCTGACTGCACTGTTAAAACAGCGCTTTCCGGACAAAAGCTTTACTGACGAAGATCTTGCCGCCATCTACGGTGTTCCGGGGGAAGATGGGCTGAAGATGCTGGGTCTGCCTGAGGCTGAGATCCCGGCTTTGCTCCAGGAGTGGCTTGACGGCTGCATTGCCCGCGCCGACACCATTAAGCTCTTTGACGGCATCATCGCGCTCCTCGGATACTTAAAAAATCAAGGCTTTAACATGGCTGTGGTGACCTCGCGCCGGCGCTATGGCGGTCTGGCCGGAACCTTAGGGGACTGCCTGCCGCCCGATATTCGTCCCTACATCACTAAGGCCGTCTGCGCCGATGATGTGGAGCATCCCAAGCCGGCGCCTGATGCGCTCCTGCATTATATGCAGCAGACCGGAGCTAAGGCAGAGGAAATTCTGTATGTCGGTGATACCGCCACCGATCTGCAGTGCGCCGATGCTGCCGGAGTGGACTTTGCCTTAGCGCTGTGGGGTACGCATGAGCGGGCGCTGCTCAAATGCGCGCATTATTTAAAGACCCCGTATGATTTAATCAATGTGCTGACCGCAGCGCCGGCTGATGCGCAGTGGTTTGCATGGGCGCGTGAAATACAGGCCATCGGGCAGATAGGTCTTTACTACTGCCGCGATGTCTATGATAAGGAGCGCTGGCTGCGTCTGCGCGAAATTGCAGCCGAGATCTTAAGCGTGCACACTCATACGCCTTTAGATCAGGTGCAGGAAAACTTCCTATTTGATAAGGGCTATATCACGCCTAAAGTAGATACCCGCGCCGCTATCTTTAACGCTGAAGGCGAAATTCTCCTGGTGCAGGAAAAGAACGGCTTGTGGAATCTGCCCGGCGGCTGGTGCGAGGAAAATCTGTCGGCAGCGCAGAACGCCGTCAAGGAAGTGCGCGAGGAGGCAGGCTTAGCCTGCTGCGTCACTAAGCTGATTGCCGTGCTGGATCGCAATGCCCACAATACCCCCAAACTGCCATTCGGCGCTTTAAAGGTCTTTGTGGAGTGCCGCTGCGATCCTGAGCTGACGCCCTTTGTGCCCAACAGCGAGACCATTGGCCGGGCCTTCTTTGCGGAGGATAAGCTGCCTTTGGATAAGCTGCGCGTCGATACCAATACCCTTGAGCAGCTGCAGCTGTGCTTTGCGGCCCATCGGACGGAGCACTGGCAGGCGGTGATCGAATAGGGCGCGTAAAAGCGCTACACTAAGGCAACCGGTGTAAAAGCATTAAGATGGCTGAATGAATAAGACAAGGAGCGGAAGATGCGTTTTTTAGTGGATCTGCATACTCATACGGTAGCGAGCGATCATGCCTACAGCACCATCATGGATTACTTCAATTATGCCGCCGACATCGGCGTGCAGATGTTCGCCTGCACCGATCATGGTCCGGCGGTGGCCGATGCCCCGCATAAATGGCATTTTGGGAATCTGGGCGTGGTGCCGCATATCGTCAATAACGTGGCCATGCTGCGCGGCGCTGAGGCCAATATTACCGCCGCAGGCGGACTCGATTTAGAGGACTATATCCTGCAGAGGCTCGATATTGTGCTGGCCGGCTTCCATCCCAACTACACGCCCACCACCAGGGAAGAGCATACCGCTTTGATGATCGAAGTGATTAAGAGCGGCAGGGTTGATGTCATAGCGCATCCGGGCAATCCCAATTACCCTATCGATTACGAGGCGGTGCTTGTCTGCGCTAAAGAAAACAATGTGGCCATTGAGATCAATTCCTCATCTTCCATCAATACCCGCTTGGGCAGTCACCGCAACTGCGTGGAAGTGGCGCGGCTGGCCAAAAAGATCGGCAATACCATCTCCTTAGGTACCGATTCGCACTTTGTGACCTATCTGGCCAACTTCGAGGAGTCCATCAAGGTCATTGAAGAGGCCGGCATGGGCTATGATCAGGTGCTCAATACCAGTCCCGCCAAGGTGCTCGATTTCCTGGAGTCCCGCGGCCATGCGCCCATCGAGTCGCTGCGCAGTTTCTTTACCCCGTATCCTTAACAGCGCGGACAGATCAGGGATCTTGAGGAAAAGGACATGGACTTTCATCATTTAAGCCACGATTTCAAGCTCTGGCAGCTCAATATGCAGCTGTCAAAGCATGCGCGCGCTCCCTTTGAGCGCGTGGAGGACGGCATCACGTACCGCTCCGGCAAAGCCTCCGACTTAAAGGATATCGATGCAGTGCATCAGCAGCTGTTCCGTGTGCCGATGCTGGGCTGGCTGCGCTGGGTTTACCGCTTCCGCATGCCCGAGCTGGCCACCATCGCGCGCGACAGCAGGGGCGCTTTAGTCGGCTATTCTTTGTGCATGTTCAATGTGTCGGAAGTCCCGGAGCATCTGATCCATGAAATTTACATTGCCATTACCCCTGATTTTCAGGGGAAAGGGCTGGCGGTCAAATTAAGACGCATCGCGGCGCAGTCCTACGATCACGGCCGTTTTGCCGGCATGTCCACCTTGGCCAAAGTCGATGACATTAAGGCCCTGCGCACCGCGCAGCGCGCCGGCTTTGCCATCACCAAGTTTTCGGCCAAACCACCGGCGCACTATCTGCTCTATCCGCTGACAAAGCGGCAGTAGGGCGGGAAACTGATTTTCATCCGTTATTTTAGGGAGACGAGCATGGCTTTTGCGCATCAGACCTTAAATCATCAATATGACAATTCCCTGGTTTCCAATGCCTTCGGCTTTTTACGTCTGCCGCTCAATTTTGAGCCGTATCAGTCCGATGCGCAGGCGGTGATCACCGGCGTGCCCTTTGATCTTGCCGTATCCGGCCGCTCAGGCACCCGCTACGGCCCTGAGGCCATGCGCCGCATCTCCATGCAGCTGGCCTGGGAGCACTGCCGCTTTCCGTGGACTTTCTGCCTTACAGATAAGCTTAAAGTCTGCGACTGCGGCGATCTGGTCTACGATTTCGGCGATCCGCACAGCTTTGAGCGCAATTTAACCGCGCATATTGGAAAACTTGCAGCAGCCTGCAAAATCCCGCTGTGCTTAGGCGGCGATCACTTCATTACCCTGCCGATTCTGCGCGGTCTGCAGCCGCAGCACGGTCCCATGGCTTTGGTGCACTTTGATGCGCACAGCGATACCTACGCGCAGGGCAGTCAGTGCGATCACGGCACCATGTTCCACCGCGCGCCGGAAGAGGGACTTATTGACAAAAGTCACAGCATTCAAATCGGCATTCGCACCGAATATGATGCCAGGGACGGCTTCTTAGTGCTGCCTGCGCCTGTGGCCAATGATTTAAGCCCCGCGGAGATTGCGCAGCAGATCATCGAGCGCTGCGGCGACATGCCGTGCTATCTGTCCTTTGATATTGACTGCCTTGACCCCGCTTACGCGCCGGGCACCGGCACGCCGGTAATGGGCGGCCTGAGCTCAGACAGGATCTTAAAGGTGCTGCGCGCCTTGGGCAGACTTAATTTAGTGGGCATGGATGTAGTGGAAGTGTCCCCGCCTTACGATCACAGCGATATAACCGCCTTGGCGGGTGCAACTATCGCCTTGGAGATGCTGTATCTCTTAGCCTCCAAGCAGGCGGATTGAAGTTAAGCGCTGCTTTGCGCCTGACAAAAATATTAAAGCCCCCGGCAGGAATAAGGAACTGCCGGAGGCTGGCGGGACTTCTGCAAAAGCTTAAGCTGAGTAAGCTCAGACCTTAATATCGATATTCGCCCCTAAACTGCCGGTCGCACTGGCAGCCGGACTTGCGGCCTGGATCTGCTGTACGCTCTGCGCTGCGCCGTTTAGCAGCTGCATCGCCTGCTGTCCCTGCGCATCATTAGCGCGCTTGGTCATCGCTAAGGCTAAGGACTGACTGCCGAAATCGGAGCTGAGTCCAGTAATACTGCTCATAGCTTTCTCCTGATAAAAATTCAACTATCCTCATTATCGGCTGAAATACTGCCCGGCTTTAGCCTGAAAATGAAATTTTTTCGCAGAGGAACGGATAAAAACCGCGGCAGGCAGCAGACAGTTTTCTAAGTTTGGCACTGCATTTGCATTATTTCCAGCAGCAGGATCCGGCCGTCAACTTGGTGCCGCCTGCCTGTAAGAGGAGAGAGAAGATGAACAAAGTTTTATGTACCGCTGCCGCCTGCGCCGCTTTGCTGCTGTCAGGCTGTGCGCTGGATACTTTTGATCCTAAGCCTGATGATCCGGCTTACGCCCCGGCTCTGCCTGAGGAAGATCTGATGGCTCCGATCCCTACCGGCAGTCTGTTCAATCCCTACAGCGCCAATAACGGGCTCTATACCGACACCAGGGCGCATCGGGTGGGCGATCTGATTTCCGTGCAGTTGGAGGAAGCTACCTCAGCCAGCAAGAATGCGGGTACCACTTTGGACCGAAACAACAGCCTGAACATGGGCGAGGTTAATCTGGCCGGACGCAATGTGCATTTCGGCCGCTATCAGCCCACCTTGAGCTTAAATAACAGCTCTTCCTTTGACGGTGAGAGCGATGCCTCGCAGTCCAACAGCTTAAACGGTCAGATTTCCGTCTCCGTCGTCAAGGTTTTGGCTAACGGCAATCTGATGGTGCGCGGTGAAAAATGGCTGATGCTCAATAACGGCAATGAGTATATCCGCGTTACCGGCATCGTGCGTTCTGAAGATGTAAACTCAGACAATACGGTGTCCTCGCAGCGCATTGCCAATGCGCGCATTCAGTACGGCGGCACCGGGGACTTTGCCAGCACCCAGGAGCGCGGCTGGCTGTCTAAGTTCTTCAACAGCGCCTTCAATATCTTCTTCTAAAGGAGGGCCGCATCATGCATAAGCTGTTTACTTTAATCTGCAGCGCCGCGCTGGGCATCGCGTGTGCGCTGGCCCCGGCGCAGGCGGTGCGTCTTAAGGATTTGGCCTCGGTGGAGGGGGTGCGCGCCAATCAGTTAATCGGCTACGGCTTAGTGGTGGGCCTGGCCGGCACCGGTGAAAAGAACTCGGATTTCTCCGAGCAGAGCTTTCGCTCGATGCTCAATAATTTCGGCATCAAGATTGACGAGAACACCAATTTAAAGATCAAAGACGTAGCTCCGGTGGTGGTGCACGCTGAGCTGCCGCCCTTTGCCAAGCCCGGTCAGACTATTGACGTGACGGTGTCAGCCATAGGCGAGGCCACCTCGCTGCGCGGCGGCTCACTGCTGCAGACCGTGCTCAAGGGCATTGACGGCAATGTCTATGCCATCGCGCAGGGCTCTTTAGTGGTCGGCGGTCTGGGCGTAGAAGGTGCGGACGGCTCGCGCGTGACCGTCAATACTCCGACGGCAGGACGCATTGCCAACGGCGCTATTGTAGAGCGCGAAGTGCCGACTAATTTCGGCAGCTCCGACAGCATCGTGTTCAATTTAAATCGCCCGGATTTCACCTCGGCCAAGAATGTGGCTGAGAGCATCAATGAGCTTTTCGGGCGCAATACCGCCATGGCGCAGGATGCGGTGTCCATCCGGGTGGGCGCGCCGCGCGATCCGGCTCGGCGCGTGGAGTTCTTATCGGTGCTGGAGAATTTGGATATCACCGAAGGGGCTGAAAAGGCCAAGATCGTGGTCAATTCGCGTACCGGTACCATTGTGATCGGCAGTGCGGTCAAGCTTAAGCCGGTGGCCGTAACCCACGGCGGTCTTACCGTCACCGTGACTGAAGATCCGCAGGTCTCGCAGCCCAATCCCTTTTCGATGGGGCAGACGGCGGTAGTGCCGAACTCCAATATTGACGTGCGGGAAAAACAGGGCAAGATGTTCAAATTTGACACCGGTACTACTCTGGACGATTTGGTGCGGGCGGTCAATGAAGTTGGACTGGCCCCGGGCGATCTGATGTCCGTGCTGGAGGCCCTGGATCAGGCCGGCGCCATTGAAGGCGAGCTGGTAGTGATCTAGCGCAGAATAAAATTTCTCGATTTCTCTCTCGTTTAAGGCGGCAGCAATGCCGCCTTTTGCGCGCTTTTGGGGTGAAATTTGCACCTGCATTTTTTTATCGCGTGCAGGCTGGAATTTGCGGGTATATTAGACAGCGGTTAAACAAGTTCATTTCAGCTGCTGCCGCGCAGCAGCATGCATAAGCAAGGAGCATTTCATGAGCACGGTTACTTTTGACGGCGCAGCTGTTACTTTAAAGGGCACGGTTCCGGCAGTGGGCAGCGCAGCCCCGGATTTCACCTTATGCGGTGCTGATCTGTCTGAGTTCACCTTATCCAAGTCCCTGGGCAAGGTCTATGTTTTATCCATTGTGCCGAGCCTTGATACCGGCGTATGCGCCGCTTCCGCCCGCCGCTTCAATCAGGAAGCCGCCGCTTTAGAGGGCGTGGAAGTGCTGTGCATCTCTGAAGATCTGCCTTTTGCCGCCGGCCGCTTCTGCCAGGCTGAAGGCATCAAGAATGTCCGCACGCTGTCCGATTTCCGTCGCGACGGCAATTTCGGCGCCGACTACGGCGTAGCCATTGCTGACGGCGCGCTGCGCGGTCTGCTGTCCCGTGCCGTGGTGGTGATTGATAAGGCCGGCAAGGTGGCCTACACCGAGCTCGTTCCTGAGATCACTCACGAGCCCGATTACGCTAAGGCTTTAGCCGCCGCCAAGGCCTGCCTCTAATTTAAGCGTTTCTGCAGCCCCAAAAAGTCAGGGCTGCTGCCAGATCACACCCGTCCTGAGTCTGCAGCTTGAGACGGGTGTGCTGTTTTCAGGGGCAAGGGCAAATCAGCGGCTCATGTTTGCTGCTGTTATGCCCGCACCTTATAACCCGGCATAAAAAGATAGTATTTTGCAGCTGCGCGCTGCGGCTTTACACTAAATACTGCAGCAGGCTCGCGCGTCAAGCGCCTGCGGTGCTGACGTCGAGCCTGAAAGTTTTGGACATACGGAGAGCAATCATGCTGCGTAAATTAATGCTGCTGCCGCTGCTGGCAGTGCTGAGCTTAGGGGGTGCGGCCGCTGGTGCCGCGGATTTTTCCACGCATAAGAGCGCGGTGATCTTTTACTCGCTGCTGCACAATCGCGAGGGCGGCGATGCCTGGGAGCAGAGCCATCCTGTGGGCAATACCGAAATTATTGCCGATCTTATCGTCAAGCAGACCGGTGCCGATAAGTTCTCCTTAGTGCAGGCTCAGCCTTACTCCAATGATTATGATGAGGTGACCGATCTGGCCCGCACTGAGCAGGAAGAGCAGGTGCGTCCGGCCTTAAAGGAAGTGCCGGATCTGTCAGCCTATGATGTGGTCTTTGTGGGCTTCCCGTGCTGGTGGGGCTCCTATCCCATGGCCTTTGCCACTTACTTTGAGACGGGAGCGCTTAAAGGCAAGACCGTGGTGCCGTTCACCACTCACATGGGCAGCCGCTTCGGCCATGCCCTGACTGATCTGGAAAATGCGCTGCCTGACAGCACCATTACCGACGGATTGGCCATTCGCGGCTCTGATGTGAGCGACAGCGATACGGCTGAGCAGGTGACGGAGTTCCTGCAGGATCTGCAGCTCTAAACCCGGATTTAGCACCTTAACTTAGCGAAAACCGCTTATATACGCCGTTTTCAGCATATTTCGTTTTTACTTATTAT
>CALXNX010000046.1 GCA_944389865.1 uncultured Succinivibrionaceae bacterium | reverse complement strand
GGAGCGGGAAACGAGGTTCGAACTCGCGACCCTAACCATGGCAAGGTTATGCTCTACCAACTGAGCTATTCCCGCACCGATTAAGAAGCGCTGACTTTGTGTTTGGAGCGGGAAACGAGGTTCGAACTCGCGACCCTAACCATGGCAAGGTTATGCTCTACCAACTGAGCTATTCCCGCACTGCAAGAAAAATTTAAATTTTTATCTGGAGCGGGAAACGAGGTTCGAACTCGCGACCCTAACCATGGCAAGGTTATGCTCTACCAACTGAGCTATTCCCGCATCAGACGGGAGCTAATTATAAGGAAGTTTTATGTTTTTGCAAGTTTTTCGTGAAAAAATTTAAAAAGGATTGATACAAAAATTAAAATATCTTGTCAGATCAAAGAATTAATCTTGATAGAATTTAAGTTGAGATCGGAGCCACAGTGCTTGAGAAGAAAGAATGAGCAGATCACCCCCTCATGTGCCCTGTGTCCAAACGAAAAATCCGCCCACGCGGGGCGGATCCTTGATGTTCTATGCGGCTCCTGCCGAAGAGCCCACTGCAGGAGAATAGCGTCCTTCAGCAGGTTGCACGCAGAGCCTGTTATTAACCCAAGAGCGACAGAGCGATCTGCGGAGTCGAGTTGGCCTGCATCAGCATGGAAGTGGCCGCCTGCTGAATGATGCTCTGCTGCGATAAGTTGGCAGTCTCTTCAGCAAAGTCCGTATCGCGGATACGAGAGCGGGCATCCGACTCATTCTGCGAAATGTTCGACTGATTGCGAATAGTCGATTCCATACGGTTCTGAATGGCACCGAGCTCTGCGCGCTTGCTGTCGATCACCTGAATGTAACTGTCAATGCCGGATAACACAAACTGAGCATTTTCCGCGGTACTTACGCTGAAGCGCATGGTAGTTGCACCAGCGCTCTTAATCATGGCTGTATCATTAATAGCATTAGCAGCAGCCGCATCAATGCTGGATACTGCAAAGCCCTGACTTAAATCCAGCGAAATCGTATCATTAGCATTGGCACCTACCTGGAAAGCGAGCTTGCCGTCCTTATCCAGCAGACCATTCGTAGCGTCATCCTTGCCGCCCATTAACACTGCCTGTCCGCCGAAGGTGGTCTTACAAGCGATACGGGTGATTTCCTGCGACAGCTGAGTGACTTCCTGCTGAATGGCCATGCGATCTGCGGTGGTGTTGGTACCGTTGGCCGACTGCACAGCTAAAGTACGGATGCGCTGCAGCATGTTGGTCATTTCGTCCATTGCACCTTCAACGGTCTGAGCTAAAGCGATGCCGTCGTTGGCGTTGCGGTTGCCCTGATTGAGACCGTTGATCTGCGAGGTCAGACGATCGGAGATCTGCAGACCAGCAGCATCATCCTTGGCGGAGTTAATGCGCAGACCGGAGGACAAACGCTGATAGGTGGTGCTTAAGCTGTTGGTCACATTGGTTAATTGACGACGTCCATTGATGGACGATACGTTAGTGTTTACATATAAAGCCATAGTTTTCTCTCCTGCTTAAATAAATTTAAGCTATAACCTTAACTGATGCTTTATTAACGGCGGCGGGGGCGGCAAGTTTAGGATTTTTTGCAGAAAATTTAAGTTTAAATATTAACCCTCTGAAATCACATCAAATATTAATTTAATACCTAAACTTCAAAGCTCTGCTTTAGGCGGGGATCTCTCAAGGCCAGATCAGCAGGCCCTGAGAGATCTGCTTCCACCCTGCCGGCTCTGCGCAGGAGGAGTGAGCCGGCAGGCAGAATAGTTTGTGCGATTAACCCAAGAGCGACAGAGCGATCTGCGGAGTCGAGTTGGCCTGCATCAGCATGGAAGTGGCCGCCTGCTGAATGATGCTCTGCTGCGATAAGTTGGCAGTCTCTTCAGCAAAGTCCGTATCGCGGATACGAGAGCGGGCATCCGACTCATTCTGCGAAATGTTCGACTGATTGCGAATAGTCGATTCCATACGGTTCTGAATGGCACCGAGCTCTGCGCGCTTGCTGTCGATCACCTGAATGTAACTGTCAATGCCGGATAACACAAACTGAGCATTTTCCGCGGTACTTACGCTGAAGCGCATGGTAGTTGCACCAGCGCTCTTAATCATGGCTGTATCATTAATAGCATTAGCAGCAGCCGCATCAATGCTGGATACTGCAAAGCCCTGACTTAAATCCAGCGAAATCGTATCATTAGCATTGGCACCTACCTGGAAAGCGAGCTTGCCGTCCTTATCCAGCAGACCATTCGTAGCGTCATCCTTGCCGCCCATTAACACTGCCTGTCCGCCGAAGGTGGTCTTACAAGCGATACGGGTGATTTCCTGCGACAGCTGAGTGACTTCCTGCTGAATGGCCATGCGATCTGCGGTGGTGTTGGTACCGTTGGCCGACTGCACAGCTAAAGTACGGATGCGCTGCAGCATGTTGGTCATTTCGTCCATTGCACCTTCAACGGTCTGAGCTAAAGCGATGCCGTCGTTGGCGTTGCGGTTGCCCTGATTGAGACCGTTGATCTGCGAGGTCAGACGATCGGAGATCTGCAGACCAGCAGCATCATCCTTGGCGGAGTTAATGCGCAGACCGGAGGACAAACGCTGATAGGTGGTGCTTAAGCTGTTGGTCACATTGGTTAATTGACGACGTCCATTGATGGACGATACGTTAGTATTTACATAAAGAGCCATAATCTTTTCTCCTGCTTTTAAATTAAACTCAAGCATTGCTTGCTGTTAATTTATTAACGTCAGGCCCTCAAAAACCTTTACTATTTTTATTTCATTAAATTTCAATTAGTTATAAATTATTTTTAATAAATCTTTAAAACTTTCCCGATTCATTCTGCTGCGAAGGCCCATTATTTTTCCTTCATCATCCCCCCAGGATCTCGACCGCTCTGCCGTCTATATCAGGGGCAATAATCCACAATTTCACCGTTCCGTAATATCGTGAGATAAAGTTAATTTAAATGATTTTTTAAGTTTAAGCCAGCTCAGTATTTATGCCGCAGCTTAAAACTAATGCCCGAACCAATTACTGTTTGGCATCAATAATGAAGGAAATCCCAGACTTTTCCTGCTCAGTCTCTCGTTTAGATTGAGCCTCTGCATCCGGCTCTGCCTGCTCCTGAGCCCCCTGCTCCATCTCAGCGCCTGCTTTCTGCACTAACTTCAGCGGGGCGGCAAAACTCATGGTGCGGCTGCGCCCTAACTCAAAGAAGTAGATCTTATACTCGCCGGTCTCAGGCATAACGCTGTCAATGCGTCCCTTGCCTATGACTTGATTAAAGACAATGTCCCCCTCGGCAAAGCGCTGGGGCGGCATGGAAGCTGGGCTGCCGCCGCGGCTTTCCTGACGGCGGCGTCCGCCGCACTCCAGGATTTCCTCGTCCTTAAGCTCGCCTATAAAGCGTGAGGCCTGCAGATCCTGCTGCTCCTGTTCGGGCCGCTGCGAGCTTTCTGTCATAAAAACCTGCTTTTTAGCCCGAGTTAATGCCACATACAGGAGCCGCCGCTCTTCTTCCAACTGCGGCAGATTCTGCACCTTGGCTGACGGGAAGATCTTTTCATTGAGAGCTGCGATAAAGACGTTATCAAACTCCAGTCCCTTGGCGTTATGAATGGTCATCAGCACCACCTGCGGGGCAGATCCAGCGTCTTCATTCGAGGTAAAAAGCGCGATATGCTGCAGGAAATCGGCCAGCACAGTGCGCTCCCCTGCTTCCTGCTCAAAGCTGCGGCACTGCTCGCGCAGCATATTTAAATTCTGCATGCGGTCTTCATCGCCGGTCTGCTTTAAATAGTCCTCGTAAGCAAAGGCGTTGAGGATGCGCTCAAGTTCAGAAAGCGGCCCGACGCGCGGGGCCTGATGAAGCTGCCCCAAGGTGGAGATAAAAAGCAGAACCGGAGCAGTGACGTGCAGCTCAGGCTCACGCGCATACTTACACAGGGCGGCAAACAGGGAGATTTTATCGCGCTGCGCCAACTGCACCAAACTCTCCAGACGCTTTTGGCCAAAGCCGCGGCGAGGGCGATTGATCACGCGCACAAAAGCCACGTCATCACTGGGGTTTAACACCAGCTTTAAATATGACACCGCATCTTTAATCTCGGCGCGCTGAAAAAAAGGGACGTCGGAGTAAACCCGATAAGGGATCTGCGCCTGCACTAAGGCTTTTTCAATGGGTGCGGAGATAAAGCGTGAGCGATAGAGTACCGCAATATTGTCCTGCGGTCTGCTTTTAAGGATGTCCTTGATCTCATCGGCAATAAAGCGCGCTTCCTGCTTTCTGTCCTTAAAGTGAATGAGCGCCGGCTTAAGGCTGCGTGGAGGCGGAAGTACGGCTGTAAACTGCGGCTCCGCGGCCGGCTGCCGCGGTTTGCCAAAAGCGGCCCGGCGCAGATCGGCTAAGGGGTCATCGCCCTTCTTCGGCCGCAGCGCAGTTAAATTAACCGGCACTGCATCCTGATCAGTCATAGTCTGGCGGGAAAAGAGCTTTTTGCGCCCAACGTCGCTGTTATGCGAGATCACCGTATAGGCGCAGTCCAGAATGGGCGGCTGCGAGCGGTAATTGTGCCGCAGATTAAAGGACTGGGCATCAGGGTGCACTTTAGTAAAATTCGTGAAATAAGTGACGTCCGCCCCGCGGAAGGAGTATATGGTCTGATCGGGATCGCCCACAATAAAGAGATTGTGATGCCGCCCGGCCAAAGTCTCCACCAGCTGATACTGCAGCTTGTCGATGTCCTGAAACTCATCTACCAGGATGTACTCCAGACGCTCCTGCCAGCGCGCGCGGACCTCCGGGAACTGCTCCAAAATAATCAGGGTGAGCGCAATGAGATCGTCAAAATCGAGGCTGTACTGCTGACGCTCTAAGAAAAGATAGTTAAAAAAGACCTTCTCCTCAAGGCAGGGAGCGGTCTCAGCGCGGCGCAGCAGAATTTGACTGTCCGCAGCAATGAAATCTTTGGCGTAGGAGATATCGTATTTGCGTCCGTCGATATATTCCCAAGCCTTTTTTAAGGGAAAATCGCGCCCGTTGACCTTGAGGGCGCGAAAAACGCGGCGAATGAGGGCGATGCTGTCATCGACATCGAGGATGGAAAAATTCTGCGGCCAGCCGGCGGCAACGGCCTCCTGGCGCAGGAACTCGGCGCAGAAGCCGTGAAAGGTGGTAACAAAGGGATTGGAGATCTCACCGCACAGTCTGCCTAAACGCTGCTTGAGCTCTCCTGCAGCTTTATTGGTGAAAGTTACGCACAGAACCGAGCGCGGCGAGATCCCGAGCGCCGTTAACAAAAAAGCACAGCGGTAAGTCAGGGTGCGGGTTTTGCCGGTCCCAGCGCCGGCATTGACGCGCACATAGCCTTCAGTGGCTAATACGGCCTCGCGCTGCTCAGCGTTAAGATCATCCAACAGCATTTTCCCATCCTTTACCATGTCATTTAGAATATGAACTACCGCTGACTTACTTCAGCGGTTTCGCAGGATCGTATTCCCGCTTCCAGCAGTATTCCGCAGGCTGCACTGTGGTGCAGATTGCGGAGTACCACGGGCTTGTCCACAAAGCCCTCATCGAGTTCGAGCAGCTGATGCAGCCACTCATCCCCGAGTTCTTTTCTGGCTGTATTCAGAGCACCATTAAGATCAGCTGAAAGCAGGCGGCCGCTCTTAGTGCGGTACAGGCCGCGCTTAACGCGTTTGCCGGAGAAACTGCAGTGAAGCCCTTCCTGATATTTTGCAGGAAGCGGGTCTAAGTCCAGGGCGCTGGCTTTTGAAGTATAGCTTTCCTCTCTGACTATAACCTCTATCCCCAGCTCTGCGGCCTTGTACTGAATCATGGCAATCAGCCTGCTGTGCGGAATCTGCACGAACTTTTGGTTGTTAACTCTGCCGATGCTGACCTGCTGCTTCCACAGCTTGTTATGGCCGATGATGATGGTGCCCAGGTCATGAGCGGCGCAGTAGTTTACGATGGCTCTGCCGGCTTTATGCAGCAGGTCGTCCATCTGCATATTGCGCCTGAAGGCAATTTGACTGCCGTTTGCCGCCTGCATGACGGCCTGCTGCAGTGCTGCACTGCGCTTATTCCATCCCTGGTTGATTGATTTTAAGGCTCCGCCCTTGACCAGTAGGGGTGCCGCCCCGGGTTTGGCCGCTATGCAGGCTGCGAGATTATCAACACCTAAATCAATAACCAGAACATTCTTCTTATCAAGCAGTACAGCTGAGTTTAGTTTCTCCTTTCTGTAAGTAAGTTCAATGAAAAATCTATGATTGGCCGGTACGATGCGCAAATCGCCGCAGACGGCTTCTTCCTTTTTGGCATTGAAGATTTGATGCTGACAGCACAGTACTTTGACGGGATTGAAACCAAACTTTTCTGCTCCAGTGATGGTCAGATAGCCGTGCTCAATCTTATAGCCGTTGCGTCCGACCACAAAAGTCCGGTACTTCTTCTTATAGCCCGGGAGCTTAGGCCTGCCGGTAAACTTATCCGGATGCTGTCCGTATTCAGCCTCAGCTGCAAAGAAAGATTTGAACTGCTCATGCACAATCTGCGTCTGCCGCTGCGCCGAGGGCTTGGCGCGGTAATCTGAGGCATAAGCTTCTCTTATATGCCGGTCAAGCTCAGCACGGCTCTTGACCCCTGCCCTGCTGAATAAACCCTGCCGCATGGTATAGGCAGCGCAGTTGCCCACCCGGCGCGCCAGTGAGCACAGCAGGTGACAGGCCCGAAAATTCGGGTTATGCTGTCCTACAAATTGGCGCTCAGTCCGCTCAAAGCCCATGCAGTTTAATTCCTCAGCTCACAGGGAGGTTCAATGAAGCCTGCTGTCATTATATCGCAGCACTCAGAGGATTTTCCGGAGAGGCAGAGCATGTTCAACTGCTGATAGATTACCATCAGACATTAAGACTCTCTGACTTTATTCGAGTATTGAAATCAGAGCGGAATTTACACAGGAAATCAGCCATCTGCTGTGAGGACGGCGCTTTTGAACTAAAAGCTGCTGCGTTATTTCCGTGGGTGATGGTACAAACACTGCTGTCATTGAGCGCTGTATCAGAGGTCAAAACCGGCCGTCATAAAGACGGCCGGACCGCTTACATCCCACGCTCACGCATGGGGAATTACGCGGCATTAGTTAAACTCTGCGGAAAATGATATCACCGCTCGTAGGAGCGCTTGCCGGCTTGTCCTCCTCCCTGCTCTGCCCCGACTGCCCCTCAGGCAGCTGCCAGCGCCGTGTACTGCAGGATCCGAAATCAAATAAACTGCGATCGAGCAGATGTGACGGCACAACATTTTTTAAGGCCTTAAAGATGATGTCCGGACGCTTAGGATAATCGCGCTCCCACTGCTTTAACATCTGCTTCATGGCAGCCCGCTGCTCATCCTCGCCGTGTCCGCACAGTCCTTTGGGCAGTACCGGGTAGTTTTTAAGTTTAGCCAGCGTATTGAGATCAGACTCACGGCAGTAGGCCAGCGGGCGGATCACGGTTAAGGTGCCGTCATCAGTGCGCAGAATCGGCGGCATAGTCTTCATAATGCCGGAGTAGAACAGATTTAAAAAGAAGGTCGCTAAGATGTCATCGCGATGGTGGCCCAAGGCCACCTTATTGAAGCCCTGCTCGCGGGCAAAGCCGTACAGAAAGCCGCGGCGCATGCGCGAGCAGATCGAGCATAGGATCTTATTGCCGTTATTCTTCTCTTTTGAGATCTCAAAGATGGGCCGCTGCAGGATGTGATACGGCAGGCCGACTTTGTCCAGATGCTCTTTGACCAAATGCTCAGGACTGCCGGGAAAGCCCGGATCAATATGCACCGGTACCAGCTCAAAGACAAAGGGGGCCGAGCGCTTTAAAGATAAGAGCAGATCCAGCAGCGCGTAGCTGTCCTTTCCCCCGGATATGCAGACCATGATTTTATCGCCGGGCTCAATCATGCCGTAATCGCCGACCGCATGTCCGGTCTTGCGGCGCAGGCGTTTGAACAGCTTATCGGCCTGATATTTAGCCTGTTTGTCTTCAATCCCGAAATACGGGCTGACGGTGCGTCCGTAGGCGTCGGCGGCCTCAGGTAAAGTCTGATCTCCGCGCACTAAGCCCCCTTGACGCTCTGAGCAAAAGGAATGCGTCCGCGCACGGCTTTGGGCGTGATCACCGCCACGTCGCAGGAAAGCTCGTCGGCTACGCGCTCACAGATATTGCCCACTAAGGCCGAGGCCAGGCCCTTGCGGGCAGCGGTGCCAATAAAGAGGCAGGTGGGATTGAGTTCAGCGCACAGAGCCGGAATGACGCTGTCAGGCTGTCCTTCACGGATGTGACAGTTATCCGGAGAGATGCGGTGGCGCGCAGCAAAGGCCAGCACATTGCGGCATCCCTCCTTTAAAGCTTCGTCGCCGACCAGATCCGGGGTGAAGCCCGGCATATCAATCGATGAGGGCGGCACTACCGGCGCAATAGCGTTTACCAAATGAATATCGCAGCGGGTTAAATAGGCAATTTCCTGCGCCTCACGCAGCAGGCGGGTATTGAGCAGACGCAGCTGCATATCATTGGGATCTGACATATCAAGTGCCACGGCGATGATGCCGGTGGGCTTCCAGATATGATCCTTGGCGATAAAAACCGGGACCGGGGAGTGACGCAGCAGCTGCAGATCAAGCGGCGGACGAAAAACCTTGCCCAGGAATTTATGCTCATCGGCAGCCTTAATGATGAAGTCTGCCCCCTCTTCCTTAGCGATGGCAGTAATGCCCTTGCCGGCATCATGCTTAGGGATGGCTCGGGCTTTGACGTCATAGCCCATAGCGTTGATATTTAAATAGCCCTGCAGCCAGCGCTGATGCTTGGCCAAAACGGACTCCCCCTCAACGGCTGCATTATTGTCAGGATCGGTAGGCAGCTCGCGCCCGGCGGGCATTACCGCAATAATTTTGGCCTTGCGCCGGCCGGCAAACTGCGCGGCGGCTAAGGCGCGCTCCAGCGCGGTCTGCCGCATTTCATGGGGTTCAATCACCGCCAAAATGGTTTGAAACTGTCTCATATCCTGCCTCTGAACCTAAATTTAAAAAAATTTTATACCAAAAAGCCATGCAGCAAAAGTACAGGCGGCGGCAGGAGCTCTCACTCCTGCCGCCGCCTGCGGGTTATTGAAAGCTTAACGCTGATTAGAGCATTAACGGCAGCACGGAACTGCCAACTTCTCTAAATCAGCCTCGGTGGTGTCATCACCGATGACGATAAGCTCAGTGCCGGTAAGCTTGGCGAACATTGCAATATCCTTGCGGGTTAAAGCGGTGGAAACCACACTGTGGTGTGCGCCGCCGGCGTAGCACCAGGCTGCCGTACCTACAGCAAAGTTCGGCTTGTGGCGATACATAATGCGGGCTACCGGAAGCTTGGGCATGGGCTTGGGCTGCTTTACAAGCTCAATATCCGCGCAGATGATGCGGAAGTGATCGCCCATATCCACCATAGTCACCTGAATGCCGTCGCCTTCGACACCGTCGAAAATTAAGCGGGCCGGATCTTCCTTGCCGCCGATGCCTAAAGGCAGCACGTCGATCTCAGGCTTGGTGGCAGCGAAGGTCACCGGGACTTCCAGCATGTGGGAGGCCAGCTCCAGCTCCTGACCTGCAGTTAAGTCGTAGGTGTAGTCCTCAATAAAGCCGGTAGCGCCCTCACGGCCCTCAGCCATCTTCATCAGAACAGCAGATAAAGCTGAGGTCTTATAGTCGCCCTCAGGCCCGAAGCCGATGCCCTTGCCCATTAAGTTCTGACAGGCAAGGCCCGGCAGCTGCTTTAAGCCGTACAGATCCTGGAAGGTGTCAGCGAAGGCGCCGATGCCGTTTTCAGCTAAGAACTTGTCTAAAGCGACTTCGTACTTGGCCTGCTCGCGGACTGCCGCGACGTTAGTGGTCTTCATGGTGTACTTGGAGGTGTACTCGTCCATCTTGGCGTCAATTTCAGCCTCGGTCACGGTATTCATGATCTTGACTAAATCGCCGATGGCAAAGTAATTGCACTCCCAGCCGTAGCGGATCTGAGATTCAACGCGATCGCCGTCAGTCACTGCCACTTCACGCATATTATTGCCGAAAGAAGCGACCTTTAAGTGCTTGGAGAAGTTGATGGCGCGGGCCACGTCCACGAACTGCGAAATCTGCGCGATGACATTGTCATGCTGATAGAAGCCGGCTACCACCTGATGCGGAATGCGCATGCGGGCTAAGATGAAGCCGTACTCGCGATCGCCGTGGGCTGCCTGATTTAAGTTCATGAAGTCCATGTCGATGGTGTCATACGGCAGCTTCTCGTTGGCCTGAGTGTGCAGGTGCAGTAAAGGCTTGCGCAGTTCCTGCAGGCCCTTGATCCACATCTTGGCCGGGGAGAAGGTGTGCATCCAGGTCATGACGCCGATGCACTCATCGTCGCAGGAGACCCTGCGCAGATCTGCAATGCAGGTCTCAGAGTTCACCACGGTAGGCAGGAGCTCCACCCTGACCTTAGAGCCCAGCTTCGAGTTGAAGAAGGCGGTCATATCAGCAGCGTCTTTGGCTACCTGGCTCAGGCACTCGTCACCGTACAGATCCTGAGAACCAACCACAAAATAAAGCTTATCCATTTGCTTAAACTCTCCCTAAGTAAAAAAACTGCTTAAAAAACTTTAAAACCTGACGACTTACCTTAACTGAAGCTGCGGCCGGAATGGGGCCGCAGTCTGCGATAATTTATTACTTGATAACCTGAATCGCCTTGCGATCTGCAAAGATGAAGACGAAGAGCAGGAAGATCACGCCCTGAATAAGCTGCATCAGCTGCGTAGAGAAGCCCATCATGGTTAAGCCCGAGCTCAGGATCACGTACAGGAGCGAGCCTACCACGCAGTTGCCGAAGCGGGCCATTGCGCCGCCGGAAATCGGCATGCCGCCTAAAACTAAGGCAATTAAGATCTGAGTCTCCAGCTGATTGCCGCCTGAAGAAGTCACGGAGCCTACCTTAATGGCGCTGATGAAGGCTGCAAAGCCGGTAATAGCGCCGGAAAGCACATAGACCAGGAACTTCATGCGATCAGTACGGATGCCCGAGAACATGGCCGCCTTTTCGCCGGCGCCGATGGACTTCAGGCAGATGCCGAACTTAGTGTGTACGAAGGCAATGTAGCCCAGTCCCACCACAATCAGCGTGCACATAACCTTGAACTCAGTGCTGTCCATCAGCACAAGGTAAGGAGAACCAGCTACCGGAGCCTCGGTAGTCAGGAACTTAATCAGGCCGCGGAACAGGAACATGGTGCAGATGGTCACAATGAAGGACTTGATTTTGCGGCGTACATAGAAGTAGCCGTTGACCGCACCGACAGCCGCTCCCACTGCCATGCCGCCGACAATAGCCAGCGGAATGCTGTAGTGCGACAAATAGCACACCACAATGGCCGAGAGCCCAAGGATGGAGCCCTGCGAGAAGTCCAGGCCGCCCATGGTCATGATAAAGAACACGCCCATGGCTGCGATCATGGTAACGTACACCTGCGACATGGCAAGATGCATGTGGGAAATCATGCGTCCGCCGGTCAGAATATTGAACAGCACGAAGACGAATATCAGTCCCGCAATCGGCAGGAGGGCTCTGATCATCCGCACCTTGTGCGCTTTAGCGCGCTCAGCGTCCATATTTACGCTAACTTCAGTCATTTTCATTCTCCTCCTTACACCATCATCTCAATTAAGCTGTGCTCATTGAGATCGGGGCTGCGCATGGTTTCACCGCTGACCGTACCGTCCTTCATAATGATGATGCGATCGCACATGCCGATAAGTTCCATCAGCTCTTCTGAAATCATGATGATGGACTTGCCTTCCTTGCGCATCTTATTCATCAGCTGATAGATATCCTGCTTCACGCCGATGTCGATGCCGCGGGTCGGGCTGTCGAGCACAATGATGTCCGAGTCCTTGCCGATCCAGCGGGCCAGCACTACCTTCTGCTTATTGCCGCCGGACAGTTCCGAGACGAACTGCTCAGTGCCCTGCATCTTCACGGACATCTCTAAGGCGTACTTCAAGGCAAAAGCCTTGATCTTTGACCAGCTGATAAAAGGCAGGCCGGGGCTGCGCCTTAATTTGTCAAGCGACGGCAGCGCGATATTGTCGCGAATGCTTTCATTGATGACGATGCTCTCGTTATCGCGGTCCTTCGAGGTATAAGCGATAGAGTTATTGATTGCCGTCGTAATATCATTGATGGGAGTGCCGTTGGCTAAGACAACGCTGCCTTCACGATCGTAGCTGGCGCCGAAGATGGCCTTGCCTACCTCGTGCATGCCGGACTCAGACAGACCGCCGAAGCCTAAGATCTCGCCCTTGTGCAGATCAAAGCTTACATCGTGGATGATGCCGGGAACGGTGACGTTCCTGACGGAGAGCACCACTTCCTTGGAGATCTCCTCGCCGTAATCGGCGCGGTAGTAATCGCCTGTGACCTCGCGGCCCACCATCAGCTTCTTTAAGTCCTCTTCTTTGACGTCGGCGCTCTTGACGGTGGTGATGTAGTCGCCGTCGCGCAGAACCGTAATGGTGTCGGACTTGGATAGGATTTCCGGCAGATCGTGGGAAATGAAGATGATGGTATTGCCCTCATCGCGGATGCGCTTCATGTGCTTATACAGCTCTTCACGCCCTTCCTGCGACAGTGCAGTAGTAGTCTCGTCGATCACCACAATCTTCGGATGGAAATAAGTGGCCTTGACGATCTCGATGAGCTTTCTATCCTCAAAGTTGTACTCATCGACCATCTTATTGGCCTTAATATTGTTAAAGCCGTATTTCTCCAGCAGGCGGTTAGCCTCAGCGTTCATCTTCTGGGTATTGCGGATGCCGCATTTAATAAAGCGATCCTCGTGCCCCAGGAAGATGTTCTCCGCCACGGTCAATCCTGACAGCGTGCCTAATTCCTGCACAATGATGGAGATGCCTAAGTTATTGGCATCCACCTGATTTTTAGGGTGGATCTCCTGACCGTCGAGCACAAAGGTGCCGGTTTCCATCGGATAAATGCCGGTGAGCATATTGGTCAGCGTAGATTTGCCCGAGCCGTTCTCACCGATTAAAGCATGCACCTCGCCCTTATTGATGGTAAATGAGACGTTTTTCAGCGCACGGGTAATGCCGAAGTTCTTGCTGATGTTCTTTACTTCTAATCTAATGTCGCTCATAACGCTCTCCTTACTTGACGATTTCGCCCTTGTTCACCTTGGTGGTGAGGGTGATGATAATGAGGAGCGCAAGACCGGTGATCACGTCCTGAATGGCCGTCGGTGCGCCTAAGGAGATAAAGCCGAAGAAGATGATATTGACGATGAACTCACCTAAGATGATGGCCTGCAGCGGAATGCCGTACTTCATGAACGCCAGGCCGAAGAAGCAGCCCATGGTCGGAATGAAGTTGCGGCTCATGGAGGACATGCCGGTCACCGCCACCATGGAAGAGCCGTAGCTGATGGTCAGCACGGCCATCGCGCCGAAGAACGCGCCGGATAAGATGAAGGCAAGCACCTTGAACTTATCAACATTGATGCCCATGTTCTTGGCCACGAACTCATCAGAGCCGATAGCATAGGTATAAGTGCCGAACTTGGTGTAGTTCAGAATGCCCCAGGCCAGCACAAAGGTCAGAAGAGCAAGGATTAAATTGCCCGGCATCTGACCTAATCCGCGCAGATCAGAGGGCAGAGTCTGCTCCACGCCGCCTGCCATATAGTTGGCTAAGGACTCGTAGATTAAAGCAAGGCCAGCGGTCACAATCATTGAGGGGATGCGCAGCCTGACGTAGAAAAAGCCGTTGCACAGTCCGACGATCGAGCCGGTAATTATGGCGCCGAGCACCAGCCCCGGGTAGCCTAAGCCGAAGTTGGCGGCCAGCTGACAGCCCACAATGGATGACAGGATGATATTGGCGCCGATGGAGAAATCGAACAGGCCCATATCCATCACGAAATAAAAGCCGATGGCACCGACAGTGGCGATTAAGCTTGCCTGGAAGTAGCTTAAGAGCTGATCCGGTGAACCAAAGTTATGCGGCGTTAAGATTTTAAAAATCAGCCAGGAGAGCACCACCAGGGATATCAGGACGATATAACCCTTAGTGGAACCTGACAAGTTCTTGAATGCATTCATATCATTAATACCTTCCCTGCTGCGTGCCCGCTGACAGGCCTGGATCTGCGACCCAGGTCCCGCCGCCAAACACAATTACACTCAGGCATTAAAGCAAGGCCTTCGCAAATTGTCATGCAAACGTTTACGATAATTTAACGCAGCGCACGTTTTTAAACCGTCTTTACGCCTAAATTTGAGCAGGCTCACAAATTTAAAATCGCATTTAGACTGTCATGGAGCTGTTTACTAACCGCATATATCAGCCAAATTTGCCCTGCTTACTGCCTTTTATCCGTTTCACCTCAGCCCGGACATCTCAGTTAAGAAGACATTCTTTTTCTATTGGCCATGGAGAATCTAATGTCATGCAACTGTTTACGGAGTTTGCGGTTTTTGTTAAGCAGCGCACACTTTCAGTATTTTATTTTTTCCTTTAAAATCAATAAGCACATAAATTTAATTCATTGTTTTTCAAATACTTTTTATGGATCATTAATTTCCACCGGATTCAGCCGGCAAAACCGTTTTTTGTGATCTCTGCATTTTTTCATGCCGTGGAGTTTGTTTAGCATTAACTGCAATGCAGCCGCAGGCAGCTTAACTGCCCTGTTCGCTTGGAGGTCCAAGGCAGGCTGTAACACCTGCAGACCGCTGAAGCGGACCTGCACACTCTCAGAGTTTATTAGGGAAGGTAAAGAAGACATGAAATTCAAGAAATTAGCTCTTTCCGTCGCCGGTGTGGCCTTAGCAGCTTCCGTTGCCGGCTTCAGCACCAGCGCCATGGCCATTGAGAATTCCGACATCAAGATCGGCATCTCTATTTGGTCCTCTACCGATGTTTTAGGCTCGCAGTGCAAGCGCGTGCTCGATGCTGCCGCTGACGCTTTAGGCGTACAGATCCAGTACGTTGACCAGGCACACGTCTCTGAAAGAGTGACCGCTTCTGTAGAGCAGTTAGTGGCCGCAGGATGCCAAGGCATCATCATCTGCAACGCCTCCGACACTGAAATGATTTCCGCCATTAAGACTGCCAACGATAATGAAGTTTACTTAGCGCAGTTCTTCCGCATCATTTCCAAGGATTCCAACCCTGCTATCTATCAGATGGCTACCGATTCCGCCTACTACATCGGCGCTGTGCACGAGAATGAGCCGCAGAACGGCGAAAACTTAATGAACATCCTGCTCAATAAGGGCGACCGTCATATCGGTTTAATTGGCTGGGAGCAGGGCGATGCTACTTGGCTGGGCCGCTGGGAAGGCTACAAGGCCGGCATCGAGAAGTGGAATGCTGAGCATCCCGATGATCAGGCCACTTTAACCGAGCCGCAGTACGCCGGCACCTCTTCTGAAGGCGGTTCTAAGGCTGCCGAAGCTT
The DNA here is from genome assembly GCA_944389865.1 of uncultured Succinivibrionaceae bacterium. GTDB lineage: Bacteria > Pseudomonadota > Gammaproteobacteria > Enterobacterales > Succinivibrionaceae > Avisuccinivibrio. Next base: position 1,178 of record CALXNX010000046.1, on the reverse strand, counting down.
TAATGGCTGCTAACCCGACTCTGGATGCCTTAATCCCGGCCGGCGGCGGCGGTGACCCGTTATTAGGCGCAATTGCTGCAGTGGAAAGAGCGGGCAAGACCCAGAGCATCGACATTGTGTCCACTGACTTCCTGCCTGACTTAGGCGAGCGCTTAGCCAACGGCTCTATGGCCGGTCAGTCCGGCGGTCACTACTGCGATCCGCTGATTGCCTTCATGATGGTATACAACGCCATTAAGGGCAACTACACCGACTTTGAAGGCAAGTTTGAAGACGTAAACTTCCCGTATCTGTATGTGTCTTCTCCTGATGACTACAAGAACTACGAGAAGTACTTCGTCGATCAGCTGCCGTTCACTCCTGAAGAAATGGTGGCCATGTCTAAGCTCTCCATGGAAGATCTGAAGGCCTTAGCTGCCTCCATCTCCGTGGAAGACGCTGCTGCCCGCGCAAATGCTGCCAAATAAGCAGCAGTATTAACCCTGCCCGCGCAGCGGCGCGGGTTAAAGACCGGCCCAAAGCGGCCGGTTTTTTAATCGGTTGAAAACCTGACAAAAATAACTTTTCAAAACTATTGCACGGCGATTTAACCTTTGCTAAAATCTGCGCCGTTGCAGCGAACAGCAGCAACCACAATTTTCAAGTGGGGGATTAGCTCAGTTGGGAGAGCGACTGAATCGCATTCAGTAGGTCATCGGTTCGATCCCGTTATCCTCCACCACGAACGCCGGACAGCCCCGGCAAATTCCCGCCAAATAAAGACATTTCAGACCAATAACCCCCGCAATTTCAAGCCTTTAAAGCAGCTTTTGCCGGTCATTACAGGCCATCAAAGGACAGCCCCGGCCATCTCTATCCCCCTTACGTGTAATTACGTGCAACGCTTGTTAAACTATTTTTAGACCTTACGTGCAACAGACGTGCAACAAGGAGGATAAGATGGCTCTAACATACCTCGCGGCTCAAGCCCTAAAGCCCCGCAAGGGCGATTACATGGTAGGCGACGGCTCTGGCCTATACCTGCGTGTCTATTCATCAGGCCGCAAAATCTGGATCAACCGCAAAAAGGTAGGCGGCAAATTTACCAGCACCACCCTGGGAGCCGAGATTGAGCACTAGATTTTTAGAATATTCTTCCCCCAAGTTAAAGCGCCGCTTTTTTAAATAATTGGCCCAGC
>CALXNX010000045.1 GCA_944389865.1 uncultured Succinivibrionaceae bacterium | reverse complement strand
TGTTTGATAAGGTGCAGTATCAAGGAGAAACCGGCTTTATTTTCGGACGCAGAGCCTCAGGATATTTTGATGTGCGCCGCCTTGACGGCTCCCGCATTTCAGCAGGAGTAAGCTGCAGGAAATTAAAGCTTATCGAGAAGCGCAGAACCTATTTAACTGAAATTAGATTCCAGGAGGGCGGCAATTCCTCCCCCGCTTAAGAAGCGGGGGTCTCCTTGCCGTAACTTGATGACCCCGGCCGCGCCTTCATTAATCCTTTTCAGCAGCGCCAGGCGATTCTGCAGAATCACCCGAATAAAGATCAGCCCTTTGCCTTCCCGGTATTTGACGGCTTTAAGATCCATCCCGAGCAGGTGAAGGTGATACCGGTCGCCGCGGGGGATGTGGTAGTGCTGGCCTCAGACGGCTATCCGCAGCTGCAGGCGGATTTAGTGCAGTCGGAGGATAAGCTGCAGGCAATTATGCAGGCTGACCCTAACTGCATGCGCGAGTATAAGTCTACGAAGGGACTGTCCAAAGGCAGCAAATCCTTTGATGACAGAGCCTACTTAAAGTTCAAGCTTTAGTATTAATTGCACGGGTGCCGTCCGGGCGGGTCCAGCCCTCCGGCGTCCGGCCCTGCAGCAGATAGCTGAAGGACAAAATCGTCGCGATGATGCCGAAAAGCTGCGGCGGCACTTCCTGCCCTTCCTTTAAGCGCTTGAGCTCGTTTAAGAGCTGCTCGTCCTGATGCACGTAGATCCCCAGCTCCTGCGCCATCTCAATAATGTCCTGCGCGCGCTGGCCGCTGCCCTTGGCGGCCAGGAGCGGGGCGGCATCGTGCTTTTCATCGTAAGAAAGGGCGGCCGCTTCGAGTTCAGGTTTGTTCTGAGCCATGACTTGCTCCTTAAATATCTACCGACAGCGAGGACATTTCATCGCGCCGGGTCCGCAGCGGCTCCTTAAAGGAGGCGGTAGGCATAAAGACGTGTCCCAGGCGCACCGTGCCCTCGCGGGTGGTGACGCCGATCTCCTGCAGCTTTTTGGTAAGCGTCGGCAGCAGATCCTGCACCGTCTGCAGGGCCTCCAGATTATCCGTGACGATGTGCAGGAAGAGCTCGGGCAGACGGGCTTCGGCCTTAATCTGAATGGGGCCCAGATCCTTGACGTCAAAGAAGAAGTTCAAATGCCAGGAGTCTTTGCCGTCCTCATCGGTTTCCTTTTTGAGGTTGAAGCCGCCTTCAGATCCGCCGTCGTATGACGGAGGCAGAGGGACATAGCTGCTAAGGAAAGCCATCAGGCCGCCCTGCGGATCGGTGAGCTGCTGCAGCCGCTGCACCTGACTGAAGGTGTCATCGATCATGGCAGTCACCGCACGGGATTCCTTGGGGGTGGAGGCAGCGGCGCTTTCAATGCGCGCGGCCATCTCGGGATTTTCTTTGCGGCAGTTTGCAGTAAATTTGCTGATGTCCTTGCCCAGCTGACTGAAGCGGATGCACAGCAGCAGGAAAGCCCACTGATGCAGTGCCAAAGCCTGCGGGGAATTGGGCGAGAGCGGGCCGATGATGAAATTGAGCCAATTATTGACCGTGGTTAAATCGGCCACGGGCTGATTTAAGCGGCGCATGAAGTCATCGGCCTCCTGCTTGACCGCAGCAGGCAGGGACGGATCGGCGGCAATCAGGCGCAGATCGGCAAAGAATTTCTGCAGCGGATCGCCCGAGCGGGCGTTCAGCTGTACCGGTTGATCCTCAAGGGCCGGAGCCGCAGAGGCAGGGGCTGCAGAGCTGCGGCCGGTAAAGAGCGAGGCGATGCGCTTGAATAAACCGCCTTCTTTGTGCTGCCTGGTGCGCACCTGCGTCATCTCCGGTACGGGCTGATTGGCCCCGGAGAGCACTGCGGCGGCGGCCGGTGCAGTTAAAGGCGGATGCCGGGGAGCAGTTTGGACTGCAGTCTGCTGCTGTACCGGCAGATCTTCATCATCCTTAAAATCATCTCCCGGCACGGTAGAGAGCACGGTCTGCATGATGCCGGCTTTAACGTCCTGATTAGTTTCAGCAGCCTCAGTGTTCGGAGCCGGGTTTTCAGCTTCCGCGGCAGCAGGGCCGGCAGTTCCGGCGGTGCCGGTCGCTGCGGCAGCGGCCTTAACCGCATCATCAGCATCGGCATCGGCATCGACAGCAGCCTCTAAAGTATTGGCAGTCGGAATTTGCTGTCCCGGTGCTCCGGCCATGGACTGCAGAGACCCTTGATAGAGCTGCTTAAAGGCGGCGGCAGTGCTCTGCTGCGTCTGCGCCGGGGATGGAGTATTTTGGCTCAGCGTGCTGTCGAACTGCAGGGAAGCGCTGTCGGTTTTCACCGGAGTGCCGGAATGCTCTAAATCAGTACTGATATCGGTAAAGGCGGTCTGCGCTGCAGCGCTGGAGTTTTGCGTCTTTGCTGCTTCATCCGCGGCTGCGTCAGTATCAGCGGTCTTATCGGCAGTGCTCGCGGCCGGCTGCTTTACGTCAGGTTCGGCCTTCTCAGCTGCGTCCTCATCTCCAGAGGCCGCAATCCGGGACTGTGGTTTTAATGCGGCAGCGACATCATCCGCAGCTTCTGCATCAGCGGCATCCGCGGCCTGATCGGCAGCTGCAGCCGGCCTGTTATTCTCAGTGCGCTGTGCGGCATCATCTGCAGCTTCAGTCTCCGCCGCCTCATTTTCGGCGGCACTGGGCTTGGAGCCCTGAGCTGCCTGTTCAATCACGCGCTCAGCGGCAGTATGCGTCTGTTTATTGCTCTGAGCTGCCGGAGCATCAGTATCCGGGATCTCGTCGGTATTTACCGTGCCGGCAGTTTGACCTGCGCTGGGTATTAATTCAGCTTCATCAACAGAAGCTTCATCCTCAGAAATGACCGGTTCAGCCTCAGCAGTTGCGGCGGGCTGTTTAGTATTCTCAGTCAGCGGGGCGACGTCATCAGCAGCCTCAGTCTCTGCATCACTGGGCTCAGAACCTTGGGAGGCCTGTACGATCGTGCGCTCTGCATGAGTATTAGTGTGAGTATTATTAGGCTGAGAAGCCGGAGCGTCATCTGCCGGTACATCATCAGCATTGCTTATTGCGCCTGCCTGAGCGGTGTTCTGCATGACCGCTGCTTCATCAGCAGGAGCTTCAGCTTCCGCCTCGACAGCGGTCTGAGGTTTTACCGTTTGTGCGGACTCATCGGAATTTTTAGAATCATCAGCCGCATCAACAGCAGGCTTAACCGTCTCAGCACGCGGGGCAGTTTCCTCTGTTTCAGGAATTTCCGCATCAGCTTCACTGGGCTCGGATCCCTGAGCTGCCTGTACGATCACGCGCTCAGCTGCGGTATCAGCCGGCTTGGACTCTGCAGTTTCCGGTGCATCATCAGTCGGTGCAGTCACAGTGACTGCGGCAGGCTGCGGTTTTACAGCAGGTTCAGCTTCCTCTGCAGGCACGCTGTCAGCTTCAATGGCGGCAGCGGCCTCCTGATAGAGCGATGCCCCCTTGGACAGGTGTTTGTTTTCAGCCGGAACCGTCTCCGGTTCTTTTGCCGGCTGATCCGGCTCATCACTGATGGAGGAGAGCATTACCTCAATGGCATCGTAGGTGCTCTTGAGGGCATTTTCCTTGAGCTGTGCTGAGCGGGCAAGCTCTGCGTTCTCAGCACTGTCCTCCGGTTCTACAGCGCAAGAAGAGGTCTTCCGGGTACTTTGCTCGGGCTCTTCCGGCTCGCTCTGCAGCTCCTGCGCGTAGAGCTTCATCAGCTTGTCGCTCTGCGCATCGGTGCCTGAGCTGCTTAAAGCTGACTGCGCTGAATCAGTCCGGCTCTGCGGACGGCTCTGCAGCACCGGGGATCCTTCTGCGGCAGGCTCTGTCTCAGGCTGCTGAGCCGGAGCTGCAGTGTTATTGGCGGCAGCTTCGGTGAGCTGATTGGCGGCCTTTTGGTTTTCTACAAAGATACTGTCGGCTTTGTTGTAAGGCTTAAAGGTGAACTGCTGATCGGCCGGCTTCTGCTCTTCCTGAGCAGGAGGCTGAGCTTGGGCCCGTTCCTGCTGCAGCAGCAGTTCCTGCGTCCTGGCGTTTAAAGCCTGCTGCGCCTGCAGCTGCAGCTGCTGCTGTTTGAGCTGCGCAGCGGCGGTTTCCTTGGCAGCCTGCAGGGTCTGCTCCTGCATCCGCGCCACATCCTGCTGCAGCTGCATGATCTCCTGCTGCGTCTTGAGCAGCTGATCTTTGGATTTGGCCAGCTGCGCTGCAAATTCAGCCTGCGACTGCAGCTGCGCTTTAAGCTGCGCCAGTTCCGCTTCCGCCGCCTGTTTGGCCGCGCTTAACTGCGCTGCGGTTTTAGGATCTTTAACCGCGGTCGGCGCTGCTTCGTTTTCAACAGCCTGTTCATCCGCTGCCGCGTTCGTGATCAGCGTCTTTTCACCGTTGGTAATGCCCGTCTGCGCTCCGCGCTGATCCCGCGGGATCTGCAGTTCCGGCGCAGGTGCGGCTGCCGTTTTGCTCTCAGCGGCAGGGCTGCTGCTGTTGGTGCTCATCTGCGGCAGCGGTGCGGGATTGGGCAGTTTGCCTTCGGCTGCCATGCGGCGTCTTTCCTCGCGGAACTGCTGCTGCAGCTTCGAGGCGCGGGCAGAGAGCTCAGCAAGGCTTAATTTTGCCGCATCTTTAGGCGCGCCGGTTTCAGCGGCAGGCTCTTTTTGAGAGTTGTAAGTGATCTCTGAGGCCTGCGGACTGCTGTCGGGGACGCTTTGCGTCGGAGCGGCCCCGGCATCTGCCGACATTAAATGGCCCTTGGCTGCCGTGGCCGCGGCTTTACTGATCAGCGAGCGGATGCGCTCGGACATCTGCGCGCTGACTTCGTCACTGTTCTCAGTCTTGTTCTGCTTGAAAATATCATTGTAGGTATCCGGAGCCTCGGGGGCCTTCTGCCCGAGAGCAGCTGCGGCGTCCCGATCGCTTGCCGGCGTCAGCATCGCGGTTAAAGACGCTTCATCGGCCGGGCTTAAAGGCGAGGCGGCAGGGTGCGGCGTCTGCTGGGCGGAGGCGCTGAGCTGCGCTAAAACCTCCGGCTGATTGCTTTTAATAAAGGCCATGGAGGCTGACAGCGCTTCCCCCGCGGCGGCTTTGGCGCGCAGGTTTAATTTCTGCTCGGGTACAAATACCCCGCGTACAGCCAGATCACGCTCCAGTCCTGCGCCCATGCTGTCCGGATCGGTGAGGCTGACCAGCCCCTCGCAGATGAATTTAGCCAGCTGCCTGCCGGGCTCTGCTGTCTCCTGCAGGGCAGGGGGCAGCGCGGCGGTTTTGGCCTCAAATTCGGCAGCGGCCTCGCGCTGACGCACAAAATGGCGGCTGGAGGATAGAGACTGGGCTATTCTTTCTTTTAAAGCTTCATCACGGCTCATCACCTGCAGGGACAGCTTAGTAAATGGACCTGTCCGGGCAGGAGCATCAGGCCCTGCAGGGGATTCGGAAAGCGGCTGATTTAAGGCTGCAGTGAGCGAATTTAAAGTGCGCGCTAAAGGCTCGGGCAGCTCATCCTGCTTGGATTTTAAGAGCAGAGTATAGGCAGAGACAGCCTGCTGATTTATCGGTGCGCGCGGGGCAGAGCCGTTTGGGTGCCCCTTGCGTCCAGCTCCAGCGGCGGTCGGAGCGGTCTTATCTGCTTTTAACTCTACTTCTTTCATGACGTTTTATGCTTGTATAAATTTCTTTGCTGCAGTTAAGGAGTGCACAGTCTGACTGCACGGCGCACGGATCGTAAAATGCGCTGTTATGCGGCCGGCATTTTTATTGTCGGCTCAGTTATCTAGGATTTTAGCAAACTGCAGGGATTAAAGATGTGCCTCGGCGCTGATTTGCCGGAAAAAAGAACGCTCCCGGATATCCAAAATGCACCTTCAGCGAGGTTGATCCTGTTGCTTTTGCATTAAGTCCGCAGCACCTGCAGGAGTTTGCGCAGGGGCAGTGCCGGGCGGATCTGAGACTGCGGTCCAATGGCCGCTGGATGGCGAGCAGAAAATACTGTTCAGCTGCCGGAGCTCTGAAATTAAGATCAGCATCAGCGCACCCACTTCATTGCTGCCGGACTCCGGGCGCAGGCGATCGAGCTGCCGCATGCCGTATTTATCGGTCAAACGCTTGAAGTCCTTTTTGCGGGCGGCAAGAACCTGCAGCTCCGGCTGCGCGTTGGTCATAAAGGCGTTGAGCGCGAGACTCAGATTTTCATTGACCACCTTAGTAAGCTTTAAGAGATCCGCGCGGTGATGGGCGGTAAAGGTCAGCTCCGGATTTTTATTGAGGAGCGACACCTCGGCGTACATGCGCAGAATCAGATCGCCCGCGTGCCCAGCCGAAATCACGGCGGTAAAGACCTGATGCCAGCGGGCGTTGAGCTCAGCATCATCAAAATCCACCCGGTCAAGGTACACGCGCACCGCGGTGCCTAATTTGAGCAGCTGATTGAATTTCTGCTGCAGGCGCGCTTTGACGGAGGTTTTGCCGGTCAGCGCTTCATTAAAGAGACCCAGCATTTCATGCAGAAAGCCGCCAATGCGCAAAGTCTCGCGCACGGCATTGGAAATGGCCAAGGCCGGATTTTCCGCGGCGTGGACGTCGAGATACATCGGCTTGCTCTCATCTTCCGTGATGACTTTTTTATCCGGGAACACGGTCTGCAGCAGGCGGGCGTACGCCGGCACCAAGGGCATCAGGCCGCAGCATACTGCGGTATTGAAAGCTACGTGAAAATAGATCACCTGATCGGAAAGACTGAGCGGCAGCATTGCCGGGTCAAGCAGGGTAATGAGCGGCAGTGCAATCACCGCAATGGTGATTTTAAATAGCGTATTGCCGTACATGACGCGCCTTGCGGTAATGCCTTGTCCGAGGGAGCCCAGGATCTCCAAAGCGCAGCTGCCCAAGTTCGCGCCGATAACCAAACACAGCGCCGTGACTAAGGACAGATGCCCGCCGCCTGCCATCAGAGCAGTAAGCAGGACCGCTGCCAAGGAAGAATAGCAGAGCACGGCCAAAAGCGCCCCGAAGATCACCGCAAAAGCCATTTCACCGTTCAGCGCATCCAAAATAAGCTGCAGGATCTCAGACTGCAGGGCCGGGGAGGCGGCGGTGACGATCATCTTCAAAGCGGTGATGACGAGCCCCAGACCGATGAAGATGCGGCCGATGCGACCGGCCTTGGTTTTACGCCGGCCTAAAAAGAGCACCACGCCCACGATCAGAAAAATCGGAGCGACGGCGGATAAATCGAAGGTAAGCACGCGCGCCATCAGGGCGGTGCCTAAATCTGCGCCCAGCATGATGACTAGGGCTGGGGTTAAAGCGATAATGCCGCGGGAGAGAAAGGAGCTCACCAGCATGGCGGCAGCATTGGAGCTTTGCACCAGCACGGTGATCACGAGGCCCGCGGCGGCCGCACGCAGCGGCCAGAGTTTGGAGGCCAGGGCCCGCGCCGCAAAGGCATTGAGAGCGGAGCCGCAGGCCTTGAGGACGGCATTTTTTGTAATGTGAATGCCGTAAGCTAAGAGCGCAATGCCGGCGGCTGAGTGTAACAGCAGCATCATGCTCCTATTGTAGCGGTTAAGGTCGGTTTATGCCTGTTTGGTGTTGGTGTCATCCTTAAAGAAGAACAGGAAGATCAGGAACACAAAGATGGCAATGCCGGCCGGGAACAGCCAGAACACGCGCCACTGCGGCAGACCGGCAGCGCCGGTGTCGGTAACGCTGCTGTTGAACAGATATCCGCAGGCGGAGGACGCAAAGAACAGGCCTACGCCGTTGGAGGCTATGAAGCGCAGCGACTGCGCCTGAGCCTTGATATTGTCGCCGGCCTTTTTGTCAGCATAAATATCGGCTACGGTGAAGAAGAAGTCCCAGCACACGCCCTGCAGGATCAAGGCAATAATGACGAGATAGGTGCCGCCGCCGACGGCTGCCTCGGAGAACATCACCGAGCGGATGCCCCATGAGATCATGCCCAGCATCAAGGTGACCTTGAAGCCGAAGCGGGTGAGGAAGAACGGAATGAAGAACACAAACAGCACTTCCATCGCCACGCCAATCTGCATCATCGAGGCAGCATTGTCAAAGCCTAAGGCATTCAGAAACACCGGAATGTAGGCCGAGTAGGCAGTCTTCGGGACCATCAGGATGAGGATCGACACCATCATTAAGGTGAAGTACTTATCCTTAAAGAGCGACATGGCGTCGAGGCACAGCAGATCGCGCATCGAGAAAGGCGCGCCGGCGCTCTTGGGCGGAGTGTGCGGCAGGGTGAAGCTGTAAAGGCCCATCACAATGGCCGAAATTACCGCCACGTACCAGGTCATAATGTCGCCGGACCATCCCATTTGACCAATAAATAAGCCCAGGACCACGTAGCCTACGGATCCGAACATGCGGATCACCGGGAAGTGACGCGGGCCGTCCACATGATGGAAGGCAATGGAGTTGGTTAAGGCCACGGTGGGATAGTAAATCAGGCCGACAAAAAAGATGCCGATCAGTGTAGGCGTGGTACTGCCCTTAGTGATAAAGGTCGAGGTGATGTACACCGCGGCGGCAAGCAGCAGATGCATCACGGCCAGCACTTTTTCCGTGGCAAAGAAGCGATCAGCCACCATGCCGACAAACATCGGCGACATAATGGTCGCGATGCCTAAGACCGCGTAGGCGGTGCCGATAATTTCGGGCATGCCGTAAGAGCTTAAAACTAAGCCCAGTGTCAGTACCCAAGCGCCCTGCACGATGTACTGAATGAACATCATGCTCATCAGGCGGATTTTCATCATATCCATGAAATGCTCCTTAAATGTCAAGCTCGAGACCGTCGTAAGCGGTGATAATGCCGTGCTCGTTCATTAAGGCGCACAGCTTGTCGTGAGTTAGGGTTGAGGAATGCGATACATGCGAGGTTATTACCTGCGAGCTGTCGTCCAGGCATCCTAAGGTCTTTAAGAGCTCCACTTCCTCAAACAAGGAATTAAAGTTCAAATGATTGGCGGTATGCTGCCCCTCGCGGAAGGCGTAGGTGCATTCGAGCACTGCGGCATCGATGTGTTTTCCCTTGAGGAAATCAAAGGTGCTCTGCGGCAGCCAGCCGGAATCGAGACCGTAGAAGAAGGTTCTGCCTTCCTTTTCAATTAAGTAGTTGTAGCACAGCTCCATCCTGGCGTGATTGGCCAGAGTCGGGGTGATGCGGTAGGCGTCATGCTCGTAAGTCAGATACGGGGCCAGCAGGTGGAACGCAAAGCGATCGCCCTGAAGCCCGTCGAGCGCATTAAAGGCGCCCTTAATCGCGCAGTCGTTGCCGAAGACATGCAGCGGCGTATCGATATTGCAGGCAAAGCCGGCAGCGCGGCTGACGAACTCCCCCACATTAAAGTGATCGGGATGGGTGTGGGTAAACAGCACTGCGTCAATTACGCGGGCGGTCATGTGTTCGCGTTTTAACTGCGCCGACCATTCAGGCGACATGTCGATCAGCATGTGCCCGTCCACTAAGACCGAAGCGCGGGTACGCACATCCAGTCCGCCGTGCTCGCGGGCATAAGTACACACCGCGCAGTCGCAGAACGGATTGGGAATCCCCTCCGATGCTGCGGTGCCCATGAATTTAACTTTCATAATAAATGCTCCTTTAATCAGCGCTGCTTAAAGCGCGCGTCACAATGTTTACAGCTTCCTTGCGCACCTTTGCCAAATGCTCCGGTCCGAAGAAGGATTCGTAGTAAATCTTGTAGATATTCTCAGTACCAGACGGGCGTGCGGAGAACCAGCAGCCGTCAGCCAGCACCTTAATGCCGCCGATCGGCGCCTGATTGCCGGAAGCTTTGGTCATCACCTGCAGGATCCTGCAGCCGGCAAGCTCAGTGTCGGTTACGCTCTTTTCAGTCAAATGCACAAAGGCGCGCTTGCCCTCAGCCGTGGTCGGCTCGTCGATGCGTCCGTAAGCCGGATCGCCGAATTTAGTTGTCAGCTCCTGGTAGTAGGAGACCAGATCGCGGCCCGAGACCGCGCACAGCTCTGCGCCGATCAGGCCGGCGAGGAAGCCGTCCTTATCGGTGGTAAACGGGCGTCCTGCAAAATCAAGATACGAAGCTCCGGCGCTTTCCTCACAGCCGAATACCAGCTGCTGCTTGAAGAGTCCCTCGGAGAACCACTTAAAGCCGATCGGAGTTTCGTAGACCTTAAAGCCGGCGTCTTCAATTACCTTGTCCATCATCATGCTGGCGCCGATAGTCTTGCCGACGCCGCAGCCCTGCGGCCATTTTGCGCGGTGATGACACAGATAGTGCATGATGGAGGTGAGATAGTGATTGGACGGCAGCAGTCCCTCGCGGGTGACTATGCCGTGACGATCGGCATCCGGATCATTGGCAATGCACAAATCATAGCTGTCCCTGACGGCCAAAAGCGGCTTCATGGTGTAAGGAGACATGCAGTCCATGCGCTGATGATTGTCGTAATCGTAGGGGATGAAGCTGAAGTTGGGGTCAATATCGCGATTGATGATGTCGACATTGATGCCGTACAGCGCGTTGATGCGATCCCAGTATCTAAGCGACGCTCCGCCCTGCGGATTGACGGCAATCTTAAGTCCTGACGCCTTAATGGCCGGCAGGTCAATAACCAGCGCCAGCTCCTCGACAAACGGGGTCAGCATGTCCTTAAAGTGCAGGCAGGGACTTGCCATGGCTTCCTGCCAGTTCAGATGCTTGACCTCGCGATTGCCGTTTTTGAGGATCTCATTGGCGCGCTTGGCAATAGGCTCCGTGAAGAACGGATTGGCCGGGCCGCCTAAGGGCGGATTGTATTTAAAGCCGCCGTCAGTCGGGGGATTATGCGATGGGGTAATAATGATGCCTTCGGCTAAGGCCTCAGTGCGGCCGAAATTATGGCGGACAATCTCGCGTGATATTACCGGGGTCGGGGTATAGGCAAAGTCCGCCGCAGCGACTATCTCCACGTTATTGGCGCACAGCACCTCAATGGCAGTGTGCAGAGCAGGCTCGGACAGGGCATGCGTATCGATGCCGATAAATAATGGCCCAGTCGCACCCCACGACCGGCGCAGCTCGGCAATGGCCTGCGCAATGGCGGCAATATGGCTGCGGGTATATGAGCGCAGCAGCGGGCTGCCCCGATGCCCGGAGGTGCCGAAGACCACTGCCTGCAGCGGATCACTGGGATCCGGGATCTCTTCGTAATAGCGCGCAATTAAGCGCTGTATATTCACTAATTCGGCATTGACCGGCAGACGTCCGGCTTTATCTCCAACCTGCATATTGTTAACCTCATGAAAATAAATTCCAGCATAATTAAAAAATGCTTGCAAAACAGTGAACTCTCTCTCAATGTGGAGACTTGGTTAAATTTATGTTAAAAATTGATGAAGGGGCGCTGATTTCGGCTGCATCAGTCGGGAAAGTGTAAAGCCATTTTCGGCGCGGACTGCACTGGATTAAGTATCCATAACAAACGGCAATGGGGGCAGTCAGGTATGCGGTCTGCCGGCACACGGATTTTTACCTGCTCGAGAGCCTTTCCGTACGGTGATTGTGCCGGGAAGGTGACTGTTAAATTCACCGCCGCGGGATTAGAATGTCAGGGAAGTTGAATCCACATTTTGAGGTGCACGATGCTTATGCGGCACGCCTGCAGCGCTCTGGCGCTTTGTTCAGTCGTTTTATCCGGTTCTGCCTTGGCGCAGCACGGATCGTTAAATCCGATGGCGCCGCGCCAGCTGTCGCGCGCGGCCTATACCCAGGATTACAGCTACGGTTATTCCCTGCTCCCGGGATCGGCCATTGATTCCTTATATATCTTCAACGATGAAGTAGGCTGGACGCTCAATTACGATATCTTTGATCATTATGTGCTCCGTCCGATAGCTCACGGCTATCATGCTCTGCCCCAGCCGATTCAGACCGGCGTGGGCAATTTCACCTACAACCTTACTGAAGTAAATAACGTCATCAATAATCTGCTGATCGGTAAGCCTGGAGCTTCAGCCGTCAGCTTAGGCCGCTTTGCCATTAATACCACCATCGGCATCCTGGGCTTTATTGATGTGGCCTCGATGATGGGCTTAGAGCCCCAGACCATGGAGATGCAGACGGTCTTAGGCAAGGCCGGCATGGAGCAGGGGCCTTTTTTAATGGTGCCGGCTTATGGTCCTGCCACCGGGCGCGAGGTACAGGGCGATGTCATCGACGGCGCGGCCACTTGGTGGATGCCGTGGTATGTCACCGTCGGTCTGTGGGCCGTCAAGGGCGTGCATAATCGCGCTCAGCTTATCGAGCAGGAGGGGGTAGTGGATAATGCGGTCAATCCTTACACCACCACCCGCGATATCTTCCTGATGTACGCTGAGGGCAAGGTCAATCCGGATGTAGCCGCAGAAGGTGCGCAGCAGGCGCCTGAGGAGGAGTCCATTGACGAGGCCTTCCTGGACGAGATTGACGGCTGATGGCAAGTTTAGAAGATCTGCGCGCGCAGATTGACGAGGTCGATGCGCGCTTAATTGATACTATAGCTGAACGCCTGAGGCTGGTGCGTGAGGCCGCCGCCTTAAAGGCTGAGCACAAAAGCGCTGCCTACAGCAAAGAGCGCGAGAGTTATTTACTGCACAGCCGTGCTGAAATGGCGGAAAAAGCAGGTCTCCCTGCAGGCTTAATTGATGATCTGCTGCTGCGCCTTCTGCGCGAGTCCTATAAGGGTAAAGGTCCGGCCGCGTATGCCTGCTTAAAGCCTGCAAACAGGCCGATCGTGATTGTAGGCGGCGCGGGTGCGATGGGTCGGCTGTTCTCGGACTACTTTAAGGCCTCAGGCTATCACGTGGAGATTTTGGAAAAAGACGGCTGGGAGCAGGCGCCGCAGCTTCTCGGTCAGGCTCTCGCGGTCTTTGTCAGTGTGCCGATTTCCGCGGCTGCAGCCGTGATCGCCGATACCGCTTCGTTTATTGCTCCGGATACGGTGCTCTGTGATTTCACCTCGGTGAAGGGGCCTTACGTCAAACAGATGCTGGAGGTCCATCCCGGGCCGGTGCTCGGTCTGCATCCGATGTTCGGGCCGGATATTAAATCCTTGGTAAAGCAGGTAATCGTCTCCTGCGGCGGGCGCGGGGAGGAACAGTACCGCTTTATCCTGGAACAGTTCAAGCTCTGGGGCGCTAAGATCTGCACCTGCGCTCCCGATGAGCATGATGAGGCCATGAGCATCATTCAGGCGTTGCGCCATTTCACTACTTACTGCTACGGCATCTTTTTAGCGCAGCTCCGCCCGCCGCTGCAGCAGATCCTGGACTTAAGCTCGCCGATTTACCGCTTAGAGCTTGAAATGGTAGGGCGTTTGTTTGCTCAGGATCCGCATCTGTATGCAGACATTATTATGTCCAGCCCCCGCAATGCCGAGCTCATTGAGGCTTATTTTGCAAGCTTAAAACCGCAGATCGATCTTATTCTGCAGCAGGATAAAGAGCAGTTTATTGAGCGCTTCATGCAGGCGCGCGATTATTTCGGTCCGTATGCTCAGAAGTTCCTGCAGGACAGCGGAGCCCTGCTGGCAAAAATTCAGGATGACTGGGAGTGAAAAAAGCAGTTCGCCGGATAGGTCTGGCTGCGTCTGTTTTTGCAGCGCTGGGTGCCCTTTTATTAGTAGCGCAGGTGCTGACTGCAGGATGGATTTTTGATCATTATGCCGATACGGCGCTGCGCCGCGTGCAGCAGCGCGTACCTGGTCTGCAGCTTTCCCGCGTTGAAGGTGATTCTTCTTTAACCTCGCGTCAGGGCCGCATCGACTGGCAGATTCAATTGCCCGGCGGCAATGCCTTAGGACTGGCGGATTTATCCGGCAGCACCGCTTATGAAATTAATTTCGGGCTGCTGCAGGCCTCAGCTTCCTTTGCGCATGTGCCGGGCAGCGGCAATTTATCCGAGCTCTTTGCGCGCTTAAAGGTCAGCCCCGTCAATTATCAGGGGGCGCTGCGGGTTAAAGCTTTAATGCCTGAATTGTCTTTAAGCGTCCGCACCTCGCCTTTTACTCTGCCGTTGCAGTACGGCAGCTGCGCCAGTGGAGCCAATTCCTTATACGTCAAAGCCACAGGCCCTGAGGATATTGAGGCCGCGGCGGATGTGCCTGAGCTCAAATGCCGCGGCAATGAAATTTACGCCGGCAGGGAGAGTTTTAATGCCGATATCACCGCGCTCTCCGTCACTGCGCAGCCGCGCTTTGATATGGAAACCAACAAGCTATACGGCGATGGGCTGACCTTTAAGGCGGACAGTTTGGTTCTGGATTTCTCAACCCTCTTTGCTTTGGGTTTTGATCCTGATGCAAAGGTCAAAGATCCTACTCTGCGCGATCGCGTCAGCGCCAGCGGACTGCACGCTGCAATCAGCTTTAAGGACGCTGACAGCTCGGGGAAGGGATATATCAATATGGTCGGCGGCGGCAATCTGGCCTGGGCTTTCCCGGCCGTGGCTTACGGCAAGGAGCAGAGCGATTTTCGCTTGGATAATATCAATATCGATGCGCGTGCCGGCCGGGTCAATCTTAAGGGCCTGTTTAAGGCTTTAGGGAAGCTTGATGGGGAAGATGGGCTGCAGGGATTGACAGCCTGTTTAGGCCCGCAGCAGGAGTTCTATCTGCCGCATTTCTCCTTAATGTATTCAGGGCAGGAAACGGAGATTTCAGGTGAAGCTTCAGCGTCTGCAGATCTGTCTGCACTCAAGGTATCCGGCCTGCAGGCGGACTTTAAGCTGCAGGGCGGCAGCGCTCTGGTTGCTGCTCTGGCAGGAGAGGAATATATGCCGGCGCTGCGGGATTTAGTGCGTCAGGGCTTAGTGATTTTTGACGGTCAAGCTTACCGCACTGATCTGGCCTTTCAGGGGACGCTGCTGACCTTAAACGGCAGACCTCTTGCTCTAAAGAGCGCTGATGACGATCTGCCGGCTGAGAAATAGAGTAAAAATACGATCACTTTATGCCCCATTAACAATTAAGGGGCTATACTGCAGCTTAACTTATTTAACTTTTTGAGGGGATCTCTCATGCAATTTTTACGTCATTTCTTATGCTGCCTGATGATATCCGGCGCTGCTTTATTTATGACTGCCTGCGGCGATGAAGCTGCGGCCACACCTGAAGCTGCAGCCACGGATTTCATGCAGAAATTCCTGACCGGCGACAGTGAAGGCGCCATTGCCTGCATCGATCTGCCTGCAGACGATGCCGATGCTGCGCAGATGGCAGCCGGAAAGATCGGCGCGATGTCTCAGGCTGCCAAAAAGGACACCGAAAAGCGCGGCGGCATTGATTCCATCGAAGCGGTGGAGACCAAGATGCAGGGCAATGATCAGACCATGGCTGTGGTGAAGGTCAAAGTCACCTTTAAGAACGATAAGGTCAAGGTGGATGCAGTTAAGTTAGTCAAAGATGCAGAGGGCAGCTGGAAGGTCAGCCTCTAAGCGGCTGCGGCGGCTGGCAGCGCTCATGCTTACGGCCGGCTGCTGCATTTTTCTGCAGGCAGCTGCGCGGCAGGCCTCACCGCTGCCCGAGCTGCATTTTCCGCCTTTAGAAGTGGGCGATGTGATCTTAAGGCAGGGGATCGGCCTTGACAGCATGGTGATAGCCAAGGTCTCAGACAGCGTCTACTCGCATGTGGGCATGGTGGCGGCCGTAAATCCTGAGATCACCATCATTCACGCCGCCGTTGATGACCTGCCCGATAAGGCCAATCAGGTTATCGCTTCTTCATTACCTTTCTTTGTAAGCAAAGCGCGGCGCATTGCGGTCAAACGCTATCCTATGAGTGCAGAGGAGCGCGCGCGGGCGGCTTGGTATCTGCGCTCACAGCTGGGACAGCCCTTTGTGCTTGACGGCAAAAGGGAGAGTCTTTACTGCGCCACCTTAATTCTGCATGCCCTAAGTCCTCAGATGAGCTCGGGGCTTAATTTTCATTATCTGCATCTGCCCGGCTTTGAGGGGTGGTTTCTGTTCCCTGAAGACTTCTGGGCCGATGAGCGCAGCCGGTTAATCTTTAAAGAGCAGTGGTAAGGGCAAAATACGGTGCAGAAACAACAACGGCTCCATCGAGGAGCCGCTGCCGCCTTAAGGCTTTATGAAATTTGGTGGAGATGGCGGGATTTGAACCCGCGTCCTTAAAGGCTTCATCTTCAGTACTACATGTTTAGGCAGTCTTTAATCTCGATACCAAGCTGCGGACAGCCACGCTACTTAATACCCAGTCTGTAATTAAAATTTAATGCTTCCCTGACAGACGGCAGATCCACACGAGCTGATGAAAAACTGACCCCAGCGTGACTAAGTGTCACCAGCAAGACTTAGAACTGAGGGCTTTGCACAGGTTATTAAGCTGCCAAAGCGTAGTTTTCGTCGTTTGCGACTATTTTTTTGCGACTGTTTAACGAGGCACCGCACCTCGACATGCACCTTGGAGTCCACGCTTCCAGTCGAATCCAGAATCATCCCCAAGCGATTTGTAACTATATACAAATCCCGACACCAGATCAAGAGGCCGGGAAAAATATTTTTCAGAAGGACTTCTTCATAATGCGCTCTTTAGTGCGCTGCCATTCCTTGGTCTTGATGCTGTCGCGCTTGTCGTGCTCCTGCTTGCCGCGTGCAATGGCAATCTCCAATTTAGCCCACGAGCCTTTCCAGTACATCTTGAGCGGAATAATGGTATAGCCGCTGCGCTGGGCGTGGCCGATGAGCCGCTTCTTTGACAGTTTCTGCCCCCTCCTTCAAATAACCCATTGATTTATAAATCCATACCCTGTCCAGTCCGTC
>CALXNX010000044.1 GCA_944389865.1 uncultured Succinivibrionaceae bacterium | reverse complement strand
GTCAGCTGTATGGTAAAAGGCGTGCGCCTTGCCACCCTGGCTTTGCCGGCCTTCAGCAAATGCCTGGCCTTGGCCGGCGAGCACGGCATCAGCGGTTTTCCCCGCATGTTCAAAACATATACTCTCAAGTTATGTCTCCATGTGTTAAATACACGTTGTGATCCATCGCCAAGGCTTATCAGGGTTTAGCGCCTGCAGCATAAAGCTCCTTACCCTTCAGAGCTTTGTTGCCGCAGACCGCAGAGCGCGGAACTTGGATCAACATCCCGCGGTGCCTGTTTCCTGATAAGCGCAGTCCCTTTAAGGACTAAGGCTAGTCAACCTGGGCTTAAAGCTCTGCAGCTTCAAGCCCCCGCCTCTTTAGGCGGGGGTAGTTGACTTACAAGCTGGCAGTTGATTCTCAGCCTTATTTTTTTATCGCGTCCACGCAGGTTCGGCAAAAGCACCTTGATATCTTCGGCACCAGTGAAAGTGCCGCTGATTTTGAGCAGAACTTTGTGCAGGAACTGCGAAGCGTGGCGCTGAGTTTTAATTGCCCTTTTCCAGCGCCCGATGCCTGATCTGCGCGGCAAAGCCTCGGGCCTTAAAACGCTCGTACAGGCTCTGGGCAATATAGACGCTGCGGTGAAAGCCTCCGGTACAGCCGATGGCCACCGTCAGATAGCTGCGGCTGCTGGATTCGATATCCGGCAGGTTGGATGAGAGCAGCTGGTCGAGCTCATCGATATACTGCTGCACGCGCGGATAACGCGCAAAGAAGTCCTTTACCGGCTGCTCCAAGCCGCTGTGCGCGCGCAGCTGGGGCTCCCAGAAAGGATTGGGCAGGAAGCGCGCGTCAAACACAAAATCGGCATCCTTGGCGATGCCGTTTTTAAAGCCGAAAGATTCAAACACCAAAACCAGGCGCCTCTCGGTGGTACCGGACATCAATCTGGTGATCTCTTTGGCCAGATCATGGACGCTTAAGGCGGAGGTATCGATGCGCAAATCGGCCAGCGAGGAGATGTCAGCGAGCAGCTGGGTTTCCAGCTCAATGGCCTCATCTAAGGATAATTGGCGGCGCGACAGCGGATGCAGGCGGCGGGTTTCGGAGTAGCGCTTAATCAGCACGCTGTCGTCAGCGTCAATGAAAATCAATGTGCTTGAAACTTCAGGATCTTCCTTAATGCCCTGATAGAGCTCTTCAAAGAACTGCATATTATCCGGGCGGTTGCGGATGTCGATGGATACGGCAAGCTTAGGGTACTTATCCTTAGCGGCTGCTACCAATTGGGCTAAGAACATCAAGGGCAGATTATCGATGCAGTAATAGCCTAAATCTTCGAGTACGCGCAGAGCTACAGTTTTGCCCGAGCCCGAGCGCCCGGAGATGATCACCAGCTTAATTTTTTCCGTCATCGGCTTCCTCCACGGCGGCGGCCGCTTCCGGGGCAGGAGTTTCCTCAGCTGCCGTCAATTCTTCCTCAAGCTTAAGCTTCCTTAAGAGCAGATAGTCAATTTTATGCAGGATTTGAATCAGCTTGCTTTCATCGTGATGGCTGCGGCGCAGGCTGGCGCGCAGATCGCTGCTGTCAAAGATCTCGGCCAGGCGCGCCAGCATCAGCTGCAGCTCTTCGATATTGGCATCGGGAGAGAAGTAAAAGGAAAAGGCGATATCTACCGCTACCGGATCGCTGTCGATGGTATTAAAAGGGATCTTTTTATCCATCATGCACAATATGGCCAAAGCCGGCAGGGTGCCGTCTACTTTGGCGTGCGGTATAGCCACGCCGTCGGCAATCACGGTCGAACCGGCCCATTCGCGCTCATTTAAGGCCTTGATGATATCGTAGGTGGATCGCTCCAGCACGGCGCCGGCGCTTTCCCCCAGCTCCTCAAATAAGCGCTTTTTGCTGAAGCACACTAAGGGCGCGAGGATAATGGTCGGCGGCAAGATCTTGAAATCGGTGTACATACAAAAAACCCTGCAGAACTGCAGGGTCATTTTAGCAAATCCTAAGTTTTAAACATCAGGTCAGCTTATTCCTGCTTGACCTTTTCCTTATACTTCACAATCTGTCTATCTACCTTGTCGATTAAGCCGTCAACGGCGGAATACATATCCTCGCTTTCGGCCTCAGCGTGCAGATTGCTGCCTTTAACATTGATATCCGCCTTGGCAATGTGAACCAATTTATCCACGGTTAAGGTGACCGCAATCGAGTTAATCAGATCTGCTTTGCGATCGAGCTTCTTGAACTTGTCAGTGACAAAATCGTTGAGGGCGTCAGTGACTTTGATGCCGATTCCTTGAATGGTTAATTGCATAACATTTATCCTTAATCCAACTTAATGTCGGATAAACTGTCGTTCATAGAAAGATCTCACTTTCATCATAAAGGATTTACCGGGCAATAAAGGGATCTGCGTCAAAGTTATGCAGAAATGCACTGAGATTTTTTATCAAAAACTGCGCAGCTGCCGTTTTTTGGTGCTTAGAGCGGATGCGGGAATAAGCAGCGCGCCGGCACGAGGCCGGCGCAGGAAACGCAAAAGTACAGCTTAATCCATCTTTAAGGAGCGGCGCGCACACTCGCACAGAATGTCGGCACAGTCCGGGATGGAGAACTTGCTGCTGTCAATTAAGATGTGCCGGTGGGTCAGCTCGTCCCTTGCTTCAGGCTCTAAGGCTTTGCGGTACTCATCGCGGGCTTTGTCCACGCGGCGGATGGTATCGGCAGCGGTCTTAGGATCCATCATCAGCTTATTGATGCAGTTGTCGAGGCGCTTTTCAAAAGGCGCATAGACGTAGATGTTCAGCACATTGTCCATGTCCGCCAGGATGCTGTCCGCGCAGCGGCCCACAATGATGCAGGAGTTCTGGCTGGCAAAATCCCGGATCACGCTCTTCTGCACCTCATAGATTTCCTTATTGATATCGTAAACATCCAAGTGGAAGAGGTAGGAGTGGCGCATAAAGAAATTGCCTTTCTGCAGCTGTTCATCGTGATTGCTCACGCTCTGAATGGACAGCCCCATGCGCTTGGCGGTTTCGGCCACAATATCGCGGTCCATGAAATTAATGTTCAGGCGCTGCGCCATTTCCTTGGCTATGGTGCGGCCCATGCTCGCAAACTGACGCGAGATGGTAATGACGTAATGACTCATCTGAATAACTCCGCGGTGTATTTATGCCTTTACAATCCTGTAAGTGGAAGCTGCCTTTTTGCGCTGCGCATTGATGCGCCGCACTATTAAGGACAGGGCGAAATTGATAATAAAGTAGATGGCCGCCGCGCAGCCGTACAGCACGAACACGTCCGAGACGTTAATGTTGCCGGTGCCGTTGTAGATATTGGCGGTACTTAAGATCTGACGCACGCGCGACATCAGCTCGATGGTAGCAACGTTGGCCAGATAGGACGAATCCTTGATGGTGGTGATGATCTGGCTTAATAAGGTCGGCACCACGTTGCGGTAGGCCTGCGGCAGAATGATGTACACCATGGTCTGCACCGTATTGAAGCCCTGCGAGGCCGCCGCTTCAAACTGCCCTGCCGGTACTGAGTTCAAGCCGCCGCGCACGATCTCGGCAATAACCGACGAGGTGAAGAGGATCAGTGCAATACAGGCTTTGAACAGCAGGGTGGTTTCGACCGTGGTCAGGCCGAACATGCGGTGCGCAAACAGATCCGGCACCGGGCAGAACACCACGCAGATGAAGATCCATAAAAGCAGCGGGGTGTTGCGGAAGACCTCAATATAGGTAATCGCCGCCCAGCGGAAGATGCGGTACTTAGGACTGTGGCAGTAATTGCGGACTAAGGCCAGTATCGAGCCGAACACCACGCCTAAAATCACTGCGATGGCGGAAATAATGACCGTAAACAGGGTGCCCTTTAAGATATAGAGCCAAATGGCCGAGCTCTGCAGCATGCCGAAGCTGGCTTCCCATTCTCCCATCATTTAGGCCTCCTCCTGCGGCTTGGCTGCCGCTTTAGTAAAGGTCATGCGCTCGCGCTTCTTTAAGTTGTTCTCCCAGGTGCTTGCCAGCATCGACAGCGGGAAGCAGATGATAAAGAACAGGACGCCGGTAACCAGATAGGCCGGGCCGTGGGCGCCGCCGGTATTGGCGCCGGTAACGAAGCTGTAGGTGATGGAAATTAAATCCGATCCGCCGATGATGTAGAGGCAGGAGGTGTTTTTAATTAAGTTCACCACCTGATTGACCATGGGCGGGAGGATGATCTTAATGCTCTGGGGCAGGATGATGTAGTACATGGTGCCCATGTAGTTAAAGCCCTGGGAATAGGAGGCTTCAAACTGGCCGCGGGGGATGGACTGAATGCCGGCGCGGATCACCTCAGCCATATACGCACCGTGATAAACTCCGATGGAGATAATGCCGGAGGTAATAATGCCTATGCTGTGCCCGGAGAACGACATTGCATAGTATAAAAAGCAGATCTGGAGCAGGAGCGGAGTGTTCTGAATGAACTCCACATAGACGCGGGCAATGCCCTGCAGCAGCATGCGGCCGCTGGTGGACATCAGACCGAAGATCAGCCCCAGGCACAAGGACAGGAGTACGGCAAAGACTGCAGTCTCCAGAGTGGTTAAAAAGCCCAGCAGGAAGGTGGATTTATACAGCCACACTTTAAGCCAGGCATCTAGTGAAACCAGGGTTGCCATGAATATTCCAGTAAAGAAAGAAAAGGCAGAGAGTCTGTGCTCCCTGCCGCAGAAATAAGCAGATATTAATCTAAGTTATTCTCTTTGATTAACTTGTCTAAGGTGCCGTCAGCCTTCCAGCCCTTAATTAAGTTATCAACATAGGCGCTTAAGTCCGAGCCCTTCTTAGTGCAGGTGCCGTACTCCTGCGGGGAGAACTTGGCATCAGAGATGAAGGAGCGGTTGTTGGTCTGATAAATGTTCAGAATGGACTTATCCACGCAGAAAGCCTGCACCTCGCCCGCGCTTAAAGCAGTAGAGATGGTGGGATAGTTATCGTACTGCTGGAAGGAGATGCCGGTGTTCCAGGTGGCCGGATCGAAGGTCTTTTCATCAAACTTGGAGCCGTCGATGATGCCGGCTTCGATCATGGCCTTGGTTAAAGCCATGGCGGAGGTGGAGCCGGAGGATACGCCTACCTTCTTGTCCTTTAAGTCCGCTAAGGTCTTAATATTGCTCTCGTTCTGCACTAAGACCGAGACGTAGTCAGTGTAGTAGCCGGTGGAGAAGTCCCAGTGCTTAGCGCGCTCCGGGGTGATGGTGAAGGTGGCGATGGAGATATCAAGGTCGCCTGAATCCACCAGCTCGCCGCGGGTAGCTGCGGTCACATTGGTGAACTCCACATCCACGCCCAGGCTGTCAGCGATCATCTGCGCTAAGGTGTCTTCAAGGCCCTTATACTCGCCGGATAAAGGATCCTGGAAGGAGAAGCCGATGACGTCGTTCTTAACGCCTACCTTTAAGTAGCCTCTGTCCTTAATGGCGTCGATTTCACCGGCGGCGAAAGCGGCGGAGGCGGTGCAGGCTGCAAACACGCCGGCGCAGAGCGCGGCACCTAATTTCTGAGATAAAGCTGCAAAGTTCATGCTGACTCCTCTTTTTAATGTCTCAAAATCTTGCCTAAGAACTTCTTCACACGCTCATTTTCAGTGTGATTGAAGAAATGATCCGGGGTGCCCTCTTCGATGATCATGCCGTCTTCCATGAAGACGATGCGATCGGCTACCTGACGGGCAAAGCCCATTTCGTGGGTCACGATAACCATGGTGATATTGGACTCTTCTGCCAGCTTCACCATCACATCGAGTACTTCCTGAATAGTCTCAGGGTCAAGTGCGGAGGTGGGCTCGTCAAATAAGATGATCTTGGTTTTAGCGCACAAGGCTCTGGCAATAGCGATGCGCTGCTGCTGACCGCCGGATAAAGTGGTCGGATAGACATGGGCCTTATCGGACAGGCCTACTACCTCTAAATAATGGCGGGCGGTTTCTTCAGCTTCCTTAACCGAGACGCCGTGAAGCTTCACCGGCGCTAAGGTTAAGTTGTGCATGACGTCTAAATGGGGATAGAGATTGAACTGCTGGAAGACCATGGAAGTAGTGCGGCGCACTAATTTGGTGTGATTGCGGACGGTCATTTCTTCGCCGTCGATGATCACCTTGCCGGAGGTCGGAACCTCCAGATAGTTCATGCAGCGCACAGTGGTGGATTTGCCGGAGCCGGAAGGTCCCACGATCACCATCTTTTCGCCTTCCTTCACGTGCAGATTTACGTCTTTGAGCACGTGCAGGTCTCCAAAGAATTTATTTACATGTTCAAGCTTAATCATTGGCTTTAAAACTTAACTCTTGCTGTGAATTTTGAGCTTGCCTCAAAATGGATCTGACTGCAGTATACTTGCCGCGGCGGACAAATTAAATTTTTGCGCTGTTTTCCTGCAGCTGCACCGGTAAGGTGCGGATAATGCGATCTGCGCGGTACGCGGTAAATCAGCGATTTACGCTTTCCTCATATTATACTGCAATGGCGGATATGTACCAAAACAGGGCAAAATTCGTGCACTTAATTGGTGCCGGAGCTGCTGGTGCAGAGCAGGAAAAAAGAGTGCGCATCTTTTTCACTTCTCATGCTGCCCTAAGTTTTCTGCGCTAAGCTCAATCAGGCGGGAAATCCATTTCCTCTGTCTGTAAAAATATTAAGGAGACTCTTATGCGAAAGTATTCAGCAGTTTTAGCCGCCGCTGCCGCTCTGTCCATCTTTACCTTAGGCTGCGCTCAAACGCCGCTGGAGCCGGTCGATCCGCAGCCGGCCTCTCCCTTGACCTATCAGCATGCAGGCTATCAGAAGGTTACTCCGGCGGTTGCCAAAGCCATGATGGAGCTGGGTGCTCCGGTGATAGATGTGCGCCGCCCGGATGAGTACAAGGCCGGCCATATTCAAGGCTCGATTAATGTGCCGCTGGAGACCTTAAAGCCCGGCACCATCTTAGAGGCTGCCCCGGATGTGACCAAGCCGATCCTGGTGCACTGCCGCAGCGGCGTGCGCGCCGAGCAGGCTTCCAGGATCCTGGTGGAAAGCGGCTATCAGCAGGTCTTCAATATGTACGGCACCCTGCAGTGGCCATACGGTTTCGTGCAGGAGCAGCAGTAAGGCAAGGCGCTTACTCTGCAGGAAAGGGCCGATCCCCGGACTCTCGCGACATTCGGCCATTCAGATGATGTCAGACGGAGCACGCCGCTATCTGCAGTATGGTTTGGAGCAGGGGTATGATCAGCGCTGCCTGACCCGCCATCGGCAGCCGCGGTCAGCTTAAGATTATCCGCAACTGTACATCAGCGCTTAATCTAGCCTGCTACCACGGTTTGGTGCTCGCTCCAGGCATAGATCCGGTATATGTCGATAAATTGTTCATATATTTGAAATCTTCTACAGCTCATAAGGCGATGCAGGCGCATAAGCGTATCTACGGCCGCGATCTGACCAAGTTTGAACCTAATGATTTAAGCGGTATTTTGGTGCCGTCTCCGGCGCGGTTTGCTCAGATGAGCGCGGAATTTACGGCCGCGCAGCTGGCCTGCATTGCCTCGCAGGGCTGCTTAAATGAGGAGGGCGAGCGCTTCTTTGCTGAGCTTTAATGGCTCGGATGCGCGCAGCATGATGCTGAATACGGCGCGGCTTTTTCTGCCTACACTAAACGCTTTCTCTGTGAGGAGGAAGCAATCCCCAAGCTCTCGCGATATTTGGCAATGGTGCGCCGCGCTACATTGATGCCCTGCTCCTGCAGCAGATCTGCAATTGCCGCGTCCGACAGCGGCTTGCGCGGGTTTTCTTTTGACACTAAGTCCTTAATATGTGCGCGAATGGCTGTGGCCGAGGCGGTGCCGCCGTCATCGGTGCCGACGTGGCTGGAGAAGAAGAACTTCAGCTCGTAGGTCCCGCGCGGGGTCTGAATATATTTTCCGGTAGTGGCGCGCGAGACGGTCGATTCATGCAGATCTACCTCCCGTGCAACATCATTCAGAATAAGCGGATGCATGGCGCTCTCGCCGTACTCTAAGAAATCACGCTGCTTATCCATGATGCACTTGGCTACCGCTAAGACGGTATTGGTGCGGTTTTCCAGCGATTTAATAAAGTAATTGGCCTCCTGCTTGGAGTTCTGCAGAAAGGCTTTGTCCCGCTCATTTTTGATGGTGCGGGCCAGCTCAGCGTACTGCTGATTGATGCGCAGCTGCGGCAGCCGGTTATTGGGGTTGGTGATGACCTGATATTCCCCGTTCTCATCCTTATAGACCAGAATATCAGGGATGATGAAGTCGGCCTTCTCCTTCACTGCTCCCTGCCCGGGGCGCTGATTTAAGGAGGTGATAAGCCCCAGCACCTGCTTTAAGGTATCTTCTTTAATCGACAGCCGCTGGCACAGAGTGCGGAAATCACGATTGGTCAGCTGCGGCAGGCAGTCGGTTAAGACCTTGCGGGCTAAATTCAAAAGCGGGGTATTGGGCGGCAGATCGCTCAATTGAATTAAGAGATATTCCTGCACTGAGCGCGAGCCTGCGCCGCGCGGATCGTACTGCTGCACAATCTTTAAAATCGGCAGTACGTCGTCCATGGCGAGATCCGGGTACTTGGTCTGCAGAGTCAGCAGAATGTCATCGAGGCTTTCGGTTAAATAGCCTGAGTCTGCAATGCCGTCGATAATGGCTGCGGCAATATCGTGATCGCTGCCGGTAAGCGGCGAGCATTCGAGCTGCCACATTAAATGATCCTGCAGGCTTTCGGTGGTCTCGCCTTCATAGACGGAATCTTCATCAAGACTTAAGGCTTTACCGCGCTTTAACTGTACGGCATTGTAATCATCAAAGCGTTCGTGAGAGGAGGGGCTGGTCAGTTCGCCGGTGGAGGTGATGGCGGATAATTGATCGTGAGCGTGGGAGCCGTCGTCGGAGCTGTAGACGTCATTGGAGAGCGAAATATCGGCCGAGGTGACAGAGTGATCGTTATCGAAGGGATCGTAAATATTGTCCGCCTGTCTCTGCGCATCTATCATCTCATCTAAGGACTGCACCTGATCGGACATGCCGTCATCGGCAGCCTCGAGGAGCGGATTGCGCTCCAGCATTTCGCGGATCTCCTGGCGCACCTCCAGGGTAGTAAGCTGCAGAAGCTTGATGGCCTGCTGCAGCTGCGGGGTCATGGACAGACTGAGCGATTGAGCGGTTCTTAATTGCAGCGTGTTTTTAAGTCCAGCCATGATTCAAATCCTGTGTTAAGTGAAGCCTACAGCGAGAAACTGCTCCCTAAATAGACGCTTTGAACTTCTTCGTCTGCCAATACTTCAGCGGCGGTGCCGTGCGCGATGATCGCGCCTTCATTGACGATATAGGCGGTCTGACACACATCGAGGGTCTCACGCACATTGTGATCGGTGATGAGCACACCGATGCCGCACTCCTTTAAATGGGTGATGATTTCCTTAATTTCGGCAACTGAAATCGGATCGACGCCGGCAAAAGGCTCATCGAGCAGAATGAACTTGGGATTGGCTGCTAAGGCGCGGGCGATTTCTACGCGCCGGCGCTCGCCGCCTGACAGGCTCATGCCTACATTGCGCCGCAGTTTGGACAGCGAAAATTCCTCCAGCAGCTCATCTACGCGCTGCTGCTGTTCCCCCTTGGAGAGATCAGGAAGCAGCTCAATGACGCCCTTGATATTCTCTTCCACAGTGAGTTTGCGGAAAATGGAATTTTCCTGGGGCAGATAGCCTAAGCCTGCGCGGGCGCGTTTGTGCATCGGCAGATGGGTAATATCCTGATCGTTGAGAATAACCTGTCCGCCTTCAGCGGAGATAATGCCCACAATCATGTAGAAGGAAGTAGTTTTGCCGGCGCCGTTGGGGCCTAATAAGCCCACAATGCTGCCGCCGCTGACCTCTAAGGACACATCCTTGACTACGACGCGCTTTTTATAGGTTTTATGGAGCTTGAGCGCCTGCAGCTTATTCATTTGCCTGCCCCCTGCAGCTCAGCCGGCACAAAGGTGGAGGAAACGCGCCCGCCCTGGCTCGCCGCATTATTGGCGCGCATGCGCTGAGTCTTAATATTGTATTCAATGCGCTCGCCGGTCATGGAGCTCTCATCCTGCCAGATAGTGGCCTTACCCGAGAGCACTACTAAGGAGTTTTCAGGCAGATAGCTTAAAGTGGAGGAGCGGGTATGAATGGGCTTACCGTTATCCAGGATCTGCTGAAAGGTTACCGGCTTGCCGTAAGCTACAATGCTCTTGAGTTTGCCGTCGGCGCTGCGCGTGACTTCAATCTTATCTGCGTTGATCTCCATGCTGCCCTGCGTAGCCACTACATCGCCTGAGAAGATGATCTTATTGGCCTTAAGATCCGCCAGCTGCTCCGCGGACACCACATTTATAGGCTGCGAGTAGTCATCGCTCTTGGCCAGAGCCGCCCCGGCAGTAAGAACTGCTGCGGCCGTCAGGCAGAGCTTAATCAGGTTCGTAACGCGCATGAGGATCACCTAAATAAATCTTTTTCTCCGTTAAATCAGCCTTAAGGCCCGTTCCATAGTTTACAAAATTGGGGCCGGTGATAGTGATTTTATCCGGGGTGGTAATTAAATTTTTTTCTAAATCAAAGTGCAGATAAGCAGTTTCAGCTGAAGTAATTTCCGGATTTTCAAATAAGGGAGTCATTGTTACATGACCTTTAAGCTGCGCCTCCTGCCCCATCACCATCGATCCTTCATCGGCGGTGAGCTGCCAGGGCTCCTGACGGCGGCTTTGCGGATCGGGATAGTTATAGTAAATGCCGTACGGCTTGACCATGTTTAACAGGCCGCGGTTTTTGTAATAGACCACGCTCTGCGCTTCCACATGATGGATCAGGCGCCCGTCGGCGTCGAAATTGTCGCCGCTGAATCCGACTGCGGTAAAGCTCGGGTAGCGCTCTAAGATCTCCTCGCGCGGGACTGTCTGCTGCATGGCCGACCAGCGGTAGAAGATCGCGGCGGCAATGATCAGCAGCAGCGAGAGAATAAAGGATCGTAAGGTAACGCTCATCAGCAGTACCCGCCCTGCAGGCTGAGCTTTCCCTGCGCCATTAAGATTAAATCAGAAAGCTCGCGCGCCGCGCCGCAGCCGCCGTTTCGGCTCAGAACCACGTCCGCGGTTTGGCAGATATAAGGATGCGCGTCAGCCGGGCAGGCGGTAATGCCCGCCTCTTTGAACATCGGCAGATCGTTTAAATCATCGCCCATGGTAATCACTTCATTGGTGCTTACCTGCAGCCTGGTCATTAAATCTTTTAAGGCCGCGCTCTTATCGCTGATGCCCTGCAGCACCAAGTCAATTTTAAGTTCCGCCATGCGCCTTGCGACAATAGGGGAATTGCGCCCGGTGATGACGGCGCAGCGTACGCCGGAGCGGTTTAACTGATTGAGCCCCAGGCCGTCCTTGGTGGTGAACTTTTTGAGCTCGCCCTGCTGCCCGTCTAAATAGACGCCGCCGTCAGTTAAGGTGCCGTCCACGTCAAAGACCGCGAGCTTTAAGGGTTTAAAGCGCTCAAACAGGGCCGGATCTACAAGGCCCCAGCAGGTTAAAATCTTTTCCTTCATTTTTACCTACCTTGGCTGCAGCTGACGCAGGATTAAATAATGCCGGCGCGCAGCAGATCGTGCATATTAAAGGCCCCTAAGGGACGATTGTCCTCACCGATGACGATAAGTCCGCTGATCTTCTTTTTCTGCATTACGGCTAAAGCCTCCGCTGCCAGCATCTCTGGTCTGGCGGTCACGCAGTTGACCGTCATCACCTTATCAATGGGCTCTTTAATGGAGAGCTCGCGGCGCAGGGTGCGGCGCAGATCGCCGTCGGTGTAGATGCCGGCCAGCGTCCCGTCGTCATTGAGGACAGCGACCATGCCCAGTCCCTTTTCGGTCATTTCAATCAAGGTCTGCTCAATGGTCTCTCCCAGTTTGACCGCCGGCAGCGCCTCGCCTTGATGCATGACGTCCTGGCAGCGGACCAGCAGGCGGCGGCCTAAAGCCCCGCCCGGATGGGACTTGGCAAAGTCGTCGCGCGTAAAGCCGCGCGCTTCAATTAATGCCACCATCAGGGCATCGCCTAAGGCCAGTTCAGCGGTAGTGGAGCTGGTGGGCGCTAAGTTCAGCGGGCAGGCTTCGCGCTTGACGTGCGCCGATAAAAAGACGTCCGCGGAGGTGGCTAAAGAGGAATTCGGGTTGCCGCAGATCGCAATTAAAGGAATGGAGCGGCGCTTTAAAATCGGGATGATGACCTTAAGCTCATTGCTTTCGCCGGAATTGGAAACGGCAATGACCACATCATCGGTACCTATCATGCCCAGATCGCCGTGGGCGGCTTCGGCTGCCTGTACGAAAAAGGATTGCGTGCCGGTGCTGGCAAAGGATGAAGCAATTTTAGTGGCGATATGTCCGGATTTGCCCACGCCGGTGAGTATTACTTTGCCTTTGCAGTTATAAATCAGACTGCAGGCTTTAACGAAATTATCTCCGACTGCAGGAATGAGATCTAATAAAGCCTCCGCTTCCTCGCGCAGTACGCGCGACGCAGCGGCCAGGCATTGGGCTGGCTGCATCATGCTGAAAAATCCTTGCTCTAAAATCATGGATCGAATAGGCACATTATACCTGCTGAGCGCGTTTTCGC
The DNA here is from genome assembly GCA_944389865.1 of uncultured Succinivibrionaceae bacterium. Classification (GTDB taxonomy): domain Bacteria; phylum Pseudomonadota; class Gammaproteobacteria; order Enterobacterales; family Succinivibrionaceae; genus Avisuccinivibrio. The sequence continues at coordinate 4,572 of CALXNX010000044.1, read as the reverse complement.
CGTGATCCGCGCACAGGTAAAAGCGCGGCCTGACAGCTTCCTGCCGTCTGCACTGCGGGCGTGCAGGTTTACCGCAGGCACAAATTTGCGTTCTTTTGTCATAATTCGCTCCTGCCTTTGCATTACAATAGCGCCTAAACATACAGCAGTGTTTGTTAGTGCTAAAGTAAACCAAATCAGGAAAAAGGAAGAGGAACTGCAGTAAAAGTGACTGACAGTCTGATTGAAGTTCAGCACGTGGATTTTGCCTACGGAGAGCGCCCGATCTATAAAGATCTGTCGCTGACCATTCCGCGCGGAAAGATCACGGCGCTCTTAGGCCCCTCCGGCACTGGCAAGACTACCTTGCTGCGCCTGATCGGCGGTCAGCTGAGCCCTGAGCGCGGACATATTTTATTTGACGGCATCGACGTGCATAAGTTAAAGCGCAGCGAGCTTTATGAGCTGCGCAAGCGCATGAGCATGCTCTTTCAGAGCGGTGCGCTCTTTACCGATCTCTCGGTGTTTGAAAATGTGGCCTTCCCGCTGCGCGAGCATACTAAGCTGCCGGAAGTTTTAATCCGCGATCTGGTGCTGATGAAGCTGGAGGCGGTAGGTCTGCGCGCGGCGGCGCAGTTTATGCCCTCTGAGCTTTCAGGCGGCATGGCCCGCCGTGCGGCCTTGGCCCGCTCCATTGCTCTGGATCCGGATCTCATCATGTACGATGAGCCCTTTGTAGGGCAGGATCCCATCACCATGGCGGTCCTGGTGCGCTTAATTGCCGAGCTTAACCGCTCCTTAGGCATTACCTCGGTGATTGTCACTCACGATGTGGCTGAGGTACTGAGCATCGCCCATCAGGTCTATATCTTAGCGGATAGCCATGTCATTGGCGGCGGCACCCCGGAGGAGGTGCGTCACAGCCGGGATCCGCGCGTGCAGCAGTTTATTAACGGCGATTACGACGGCCCTTACGCCTTTAATCTGCAGGCGGACGTCCCTTATCTGGAGGATCTGTAAATGCTGACTGATGCTGTAGGAGCTTTGGGACGCTGGGGGCTGCAGAAGATCTGCTCCTTAGGCCGCTCCACCCTGATGCTCTATCATGCCCTGATCGGCAAGCCGGACTTTAGAAAGCATTTCCCGCTGCTTATCGCTCAAATCTACTTCGTGGGCGTGCAGTCGGTGATCATCATCATCGTCTCCGGCCTCTTTATTGGCATGGTCCTAGGCCTGCAGGGTTTTAATATCTTAAAGGACTTTATGGCCACGGGCTCCTTAGGCCCCTTGGTGGCTTTGGCTATTATCCGCGAGCTGGGGCCGGTGGTAACGGCCCTTCTGTTCGCCGGCCGCGCCGGTTCAGCCTTAACGGCTGAAATCGGCCAGCTTAAAGCCTCCGAGCAGCTCTCCTCAATGGAGATGATGGCGGTCGATCCTTTAAGACGCATTATTTCGCCGCGCTTTTGGGCCGGATTTATCTCCATGCCCCTGCTCTCCATTCTTTTCTGCTTAGTCGGCATTTACGGCGGCAAGCTGGTGGGCGTTGATTGGCTCGGTCTTGATGACGGCATTTACTGGTCTGGCATGCAGGCGAGCGTCGATTTAATGGATGACATCGGGTGCATGGTCATTAAGGCTTTGGTTTTTGCCGCGGCCTGCACCTGGATTGCTTTATTTAATGGTTACGACTGCCGTCCCACTTCCTCCGGGATCAGCGCGGCCACCACGGCTACCGTGGTGCAGTCCTCGCTGGCAGTTTTGGGTCTGGATTTTGTGCTGACGGCACTGATGTTTTAAGGCGGGGAATAAACATGAAGTTTAGTAAAACTGAGTTTTTAGTGGGGCTGTTTATGCTGGCCGGCATCGGCGCAGCGGTGGTAATGGCCTTGAAGGTGGCAGGTCTGGTGCTTGACAGCAGCTCAAATTCCTATACCGTCCATGCCAAATTCGACAACATCGGGTCACTGAAGCTGCGCGCCCCGGTGCGCATCGGCGGCGTGCTGATAGGCCGCGTTGAGGGCATTCATCTGGATCCTGAAGATCTGGTGCCGGTGGTGGATATCGCCATCAACTCCGAGTTCAATCAGATCTCCGAGGAGTCCAAGGCCTCGATTTTAACCGCCGGCATTATCGGCGAGCAGTACATCGGCATTACCCCGGGCTTTTATGATGAGGAGCTGGGCACCTCCTATTTAAAGGATGGCGACTATATTCGCGATACCGGATCGGCCGTAGTGCTGGAGGACTTGATCGCCAAGTTCCTGTACAGCAGCTCGGCATCCGACAGTGCGGATGAGGAAAAGTAAGCAGGTTTCCGGTTTACAAATTTATGGTCCGTTTTGGGGGTTAATCATGAAATTATTCAAACAGCTGCTGGCAGCCGCAGCTTTAACTTTATGCGCTGTCCTGCCGGTCCAGGCCGCACAGGTGGATATGCACGATCCTTATAAGATGCTGATCACTGTGGCTGATCAGACCTTTGCCAAGATTAAGGCCAATGCCGATCGCGTAAAGAGCGATGTGGCTTATCGGCGCGATCTTATCCGCACTGAGCTGATGCCCTACGTGGACAGCACCTACGCCGCCTACAAGGTCATCGGCAATAATTTAAAGCAGACCACCAAGGAAGAGCGCGCGGCCTTTTCGGACGCCTTTGCCGAGTACATCGTCGCCTCCTATGCTGATGCTTTAGGCAAGTATGACAATCAGGAGCTGGTGCCGCCTGCCTATCAGGAAGTGCCGGCCGATGAGAACATGGTGAATATCAAATTCATCATCCGCGAGCAGGGCAAGCCGGATCTGGAGCTTTTATTTAAGCTGCGCAAAAACACCAAGACCGGCGAGTGGCGCGCCTACGATATGGTAGCTGAGAATATCTCGATGCTCTCGGCCAAGCAGTCTGAGTTAGGCCCGATGATCCGTGAGCAGGGTATCGCTAAGGTGACTGATATTTTAGTCAAACACAATGCCTCGCTGGCAGCCGCCCCTCTCACTTCTGAGGCTCAATAATGGAAGGTCCCTTAACTGCGGCGACCGTGCCGGCGCTGTGGGAGCGTCGGCAGGAGCTTTTTGCTCACAAGAGTGTAGATCTGGCGCAGGTAACGCAGATTGATTCTGCCGGGGTTGCCTTTTTAGCGCAGTGGGCCATAGCGCAGCGCCCGCAGCCTTTAACTCTGCTGCATGCCCCGGAAAATGCCCTGCGGCTGATCAAAACTTTCAAATTAGATCCGCTGTTTGTACTGAGCTGATATGCAGGGTTAAAATAAACTGCTGCGCTTTTCTGAGCGCGGCAGGGAGATTGAGTGCCTGCTTAATCTGATTGTTATATAAAGCTTTATCTGCAGCTGCGGCTGGTATTCCCATCATGACCTCTGCTGGATTTTGGCGTCTGCTGCGCCTGAATGCGCTCCCGGTGGCTATCGTCACGGGCATTATTCTCTACTTTGCCTTTCACTATCTGCGCTTTTTAGACCCGCTGCGGCCGGCCGGACACTGGTGGGTCGATAACGGGGTGCAGTTTCTGATTTTTGTCATGCTGTTCATCGCCTTCTGCAAAATAGATCCGCATCAGATGCGTCCGCGCCGCTGGCACTGGGTGTTAGTAGGGATTCAGACCTTAGGCAGCGGGGCATTGGCCGGCGTGCTGCTGATTACGCATACGCGCTACAGCGTGATGATCGATGCCTTCATCGCCTGCCTCATCTGTCCGACCGCAGCGGCGGCCTCAGTGATCACCGGCAAATTGGGCGGCAATGAAAGCTCGCTTACCACTTATACCTTGATGTCTAATACCGCGGCGGCCGTTGCTATTCCCCTGGTGTTCCCGCTGCTGCAGTCTGAAGGGGCGGGGCTGGCCAATTTTGCTGAAGACTTCTATGCCTGCAGCTCGCGCATCTTCCCGATGCTGGTGCTGCCTTTGATCTGTGCCTTTACGCTGCGCTATACCGCCCGCGCGGTGCATCATTTTATCGCCACCAAGAGCAAGGATTTAGGCTTCTATCTGTGGGCCCTGACCTTAGTGTCGGTATCGGCCAAATCGATGTCCAATATCGTGAACTCCGGGGAGAGCGCTGCAGTGCTGACAATCCTTGCGGGCATCGGTCTCTTTGCCTGCGCCTTCCAGTTTGCCGCCGGCAAGCTTATCGGTCATTTGGACGGCCAGCGCATCAGCGCAGGTCAAGGTTTGGGCCAGAAGAACATGGCCTTCGGCATCTGGGCCTGCTACACCTACTTATCCCCGGCTGCGGCCATCGCTCCGGGATGCTATGTGCTGTGGCAGAACATCGTCAACGCCTTCCAGCTGTGGTACAAGGATCGCTTTGATCAAAAGCGCCGCGAACGCGGTCTGCCGCCGTATCAGGAATAAGCCCTGACTGAGATAAAGTCCTTGAGTGTGCCGGCACCATAAAATTGGAACGCAATCAAAATGCTGCAGTTCAAGCCTGAAGAACAGCTGACGAGGCCCAAGGCAATGGGCAGCTAGTATAACATTCGCTAAATTCGTTAATTAACTGTAATCTGACGGTGTATAATTCTCCTGTGTGTCCGGCAGGAGAATTATCATGGCTCGTCCCCGCAAGTTTACCACTTCAA
>CALXNX010000043.1 GCA_944389865.1 uncultured Succinivibrionaceae bacterium | reverse complement strand
GATGATTCCACATCCAGCGGCAGCAGCCGAAGGTCTTCCATATCAAAATCTGCTGTGCACTGTCAGGATATATTCTGAACTGCAGGCACTTAATGACCTTGACCTTTGCCATGATGTTCAATCCATCCCCTGCTTTTCGATATATTCCTTAAGCGCCTCTAAGGAGGCTCCTCCTGCTGTTATCAGACAATAGCTTTTTGACCAAAAATACTCTTTCCACAGATATTGTCTGATTTCAGGAAACTTTTTCTTAACCAAACGCGATGAAGCGCTTTTATAACAGTTTATGAATCGTGATAAAGGAGTATCCGGCTGTGCTTTGAATAAGATGTGCACATAATCCTTATCATGATTCCACTCTTTAAGCTCAATCTTATAGTCCGGACAAATCCGCAGAAAAATCTCTTTAAGAAAAACAGAGCTTTCATCAGTAATGACTTTACGTCGGTATTTTATGACCAGAATCAAATGATAATTCAGACTGAATACCGAATGATTGTTATTATCAAACTTTTCCCGGATTTTTCTGTCAATTCTCATACCTCATAATGTACACTGAATAGAAGAAAAACACAACAGGACGCCATTCATCCCCACCCTGAAGAGGGTGGGGACTTCTAGCTTGATATTGTTAAAGCAGATGGTCACCCGACGGCAGACGCAGAACGTGCCTGTGGGAGTGATCTTTAAAAGCCTGGAGGACGTAGGCAAATATGTGGGCTGCAGCCGGGAAATCAAGCAGGCCCTTGCCGCCGTCGAGCTGACGCGCTCGCAGCTGCCTGAGCTGATCCCTTTTTAAACTGGGAGCAGTCCCGGGTTTTTATGGCAGTATGTTGTCGGGGCCCCTGCGGGGGACTTTGCGCTGATGCTGCAGTTCTGCCGGTTTTTAAAGGAGCATCCGCGGCCTGACATCTATCTGCGCAGTTTAGATCTGCCCGGCATGGATACCAAGTTTGCAGAACAGCATCTTGCGGCGCTCTCCCGTCTCCTGGATGCGCTGCTGCCGGAGAGCGCCGTGGATACGGAGAGCAGCGGGCGCGAGAGCAATAAGGCCGGTTTTGCAAAGCGCTACGGCTTTAAATCCGAGCCCTCACGCATCCGCTTTCGGCTCCTGGATCACTCCATGCCCGAGAACGGCTTATTTAATCAGGCTGCGGACATTGAGATCGACAAGGCGAGCTTTCTGCAGCTGCGCCGGCAGGTTAAGTACATTTTTATCACTGAAAATCAGGTCAATTTCCTGGCCTTCCCGGACCTGCCGCAGAGCATGGTGATCTTCGGCAGGGGCTTCGGCTTTGCCTCCTGGCGGCGCTGCGCGCTGTTCCATCAGCCGGGAGTGCATTTAATTTACTGGGGCGATTTAGATGCGGCGGGATTTGAGATCTTAAATCAGCTGCGTTTGGAGACCGCGCCGCTTAAGGTGCATTCGCTGCTCATGGATGATGCCGCTTTAATCTCTAATCTGCCTTTGGCGGTGTCCGCGCAGGTACAGACAGCCAAACAGCTCACCGCTTTAACTGCAGGCGAGGCGCAGGCTTATCAGGACATCATAGAACAGCGGCACCTGCCCAATCTGCGGATTGAGCAGGAGCGCATTCCCTTTGGTCGGGTGCAGGAGGCCTTGGAGCAGGTGCTCGCAAGCCTCGCTTAGCGTGGCTTAGTGCAGCTTGAAGTTAATGGAGGCCGGTGCGCGCTGCTCTAAGCGTGCGTACAGATCATGCTCGTCGCTGTCAGTGATCACAGCCGATACCAGATCGCCCGGGCGCAGCCCGGCAGCGTCGTCGATCACCACAATGCCGTCCACATCCGGAGCTTCATATTTGGTGCGCCCGAAGGCCTGCCCGTTCTCGCTTACTGCATCAATCAGCACGTCATAACGCTGACCCACGCGCCGGCGCAGCTTCTCACGCGAAATTTCCGCCTGCAGCGCCATTAAGCGCTCAGCCCGCTCATTGCGTACCTCAGGGGGCAGAGCACCGTCCAGGTCATTGGCGGCAGCTCCGGGTACATCGGAGTAGGGGAAGCAGCCCACGCGATCGAGCTTGGCCTCTTGAATAAAGTCCAAGAGCTGCTCAAAGTCCTGCTCGCTCTCGCCCGGAAAGCCGGTGATAAAGGTGGAGCGCAGGGCAACGTCCGGGCAGATGGAGCGCCAGCGCTCGATCTGCTTTAAGGCCTGCTCGGCTGATCCCGGCCGCTTCATGCGCTTTAAGACTGCCGGGACGGCATGCTGCAGCGGCACGTCCAAATAGGGCAGTACCAGGCCTTTTGTCATCAGCTCGACAATGCGATCGGCCTCGGGACTGGGGTACACATAATGTACGCGCAGCCATAATTTAAGTTCACTAAGCTCCCGCAAAAGCGCGCTGGTGGTGAGGCGCGGATTTAAATCAAAGCCGTAGTCCGAGCTGTCCTGTGCAATGATCAGGAGCTCACGCACGCGCTGAGCCTTTAAAGCGCGGGCTTCCTTTAAGATATCCTGCGGCAGGCGCGAGCGCAGCGGTCCGCGCAGCGACGGAATGATGCAGAAAGTGCAGTGATGACGGCAGCCTTCGGCGATCTTTAAATAGGCGTAATGCGGCGGGGTTAAGAGCACGCCGGAGGCGGGCAGGCTCTGTACCGCCTCCTGCGGCGGGGTGCCGATTAAGGAGGCGATGCAGCGCAGCACCGCCGCGCGCCGCCCCGGCCCGAATACCGCGGCCACCTGCGGATAAGCCGCCTTCACGGTTTCAGGCTTGGCCCCGAGGCAGCCCATGACGATGATTTTGCCGTTCTGCTCCAGGGCCTGACCGATGGCCTCCAGCGATTCTTCCACTGCCTGATTGATAAAGCCGCAGGTATTGATCACCACGGCATCGCAGGCGGCGTAATCGGATTCAATGCGGTAGCCGCGTGCGGCTAAAGCGGAGATCAGGCGTTCACTGTCAACTAAGTTTTTGGCGCATCCTAAGGACACAATGCCGACGGCCGGGAGGTTCTGCATGAGTAAGGCTCTGAAAATAATAGGGAATGAAAAGGGTGGAAAGGCAGCGGCGCTGCCTTAATGCAGCGCCGGCAGAGTGTGGTCTGATTAGGCCTTGAAAGCCTGCTCTAAGAACGGCACCACCTGCTTCTTGCGGCTCATCACGCCCGGGAGCCACATCTTGTCAGACAGTTCAGTCTTTAAAGCCTTGGTGATGACGGTCGGATCGTCAGAGCACAGCAGGAGCTCGGAGCCCTCTTCCATCACGTCGGTTAAGACCAGGATGGCGGAGTGACGGCCCTCGGCCTTGACGGCGGCCAGTTCCTTCTTTAAGGCTTCCTTGAGCTCCGGAGTCACCATGGACAGGGAGGTAAGCTCCAGCTGACCGATGCCCACCTTGTGACCTGACATATCAAAGTCCTTGAAGTCGCGGAAGATCAGCTCGCGCGGGGTGGCGCCGTCTAAGTTGGACTTGGCCTTGAACATCTCCATGCCCAGCTTCTGCATGTCCTCAACGCCGGCAATGGCAGCTAATTCAGCGGCCGCCTTCTTATCGTGCTCGGTGCAGGTCGGGCTCTTGAACAGCACGGTATCAGAGAGGATGGCGCACAGCATGGCGCCGGCTAAATCCTTAGGGATCTCCACCTTGAAGAGATCGTGCAGGAACTTCACCACGGTGTTGGAGCAGCCCCACGGCTGAATCCAGCACTCAACCGGAGAAGTGGAGGTCACGTCGCCCAGCTTGTGGTGATCGATGATGCCCAGCAGGTTAGCCTTTTCAAAATCAGCCGGAGCCTGGGCCAAATCAGAGTAGTCCACCAAATAGACATCCTGACCTGCCGCGGAGGTGACCACCTCAGGGGCAGCTAAATTGAAGGTCTTGAGCACGAAAGCGGTCTCAGGGGCCGGCTCGCCCTGAGCGGCAGCCTTAACGTCAATGCCTCTTGCCTGATAGAGATGGGCGGCGGATAAAGCCGCGACGATGGAATCGGTATCCGGATTCTTGTGGCCTAAAACCAATGCGGTCATGTCAATATTCCTCGGTGTATGTAAAACTAAACTGCTGGCGCTGATTATAGCCGCAAAGGCGCATTTTTTAAAGGCGCCCGGGGCTTGAGCGGCCGCGCATAAAAGCGCAAAATGATGCTTAATGAGCTTGAATTAAGGAATAGAGCATGAGTCCACTGCATTTAGACGCCGGCACGCTGATTCATCCGCAGGGTGCGGCCTGTTTTCAGGCAGATGCAGATGCAGTATCTCTGCAGACTAAACCGCATACCGATCTGTGGCAGCGCACCTATTATCATTTCCGCAATGACAATGCTCCCATGTATCTGTGGAGCATTGCTGAGCAGTATTTTTCCCTGACCTTTAAGGTCGAGGCTTCCGGGCGCAGCTGCCGCTTTGATCAATGCGGCTTCGCGCTTTATATCGATGCTGACAACTGGATCAAAGTCTCCAGTGAATATGCAGACGGCACAATACAGCATTTGGGCTGCGTGGTAACTGACGGCGGGTATTCGGATTGGTCCACGCAGGAGATCCCCGGCGATATTGAAGCATTTTACTTCCGTGCAAGCCGCAGAGCGGATGATTTTAAGCTCGAAAGTTCCTTTGACGGTATAAATTTTCAGCAGCTGCGCATCTGCCACTTAGCAGTTGCGACAGGAGCCGTGCCGGCTGGGATTTATGCAGCCAGTCCCGAGAACGGCTCTTTTCGCGCAGTGTTCTCCGATTTTGTCTTAAGCCCGTGCCTGTGGGCAGCTCATGACGGACAGCAGCCGGATGATTAAGCTGGTCAAAATCGCGCTGCTCGCTCTTTCCTCAGCGCTGTATACGGCCGCCGCCTGCGGAGCCTTTATGCCTCCGGCGCCGCCGCCTGAGCTCGATGACACCTTAACGGATTTTAAAACTGAGCAAATGTTAAGCGCCAAGCGTTATCGCCAAAGCGGCGCCGGCGGCAGTCAGCTGAATCTGCCCGCTCCGGTATTATCCGGCGATGAGGCATCAGGCGTGGCCAGGCTTTCCTTTATCTATACCGGGGGCCTGACCTTATTTGTGCCGCGCTTTGGGCAGACCATTGTGCGCTTTGTCGATGGGCAGGGCGGCCCCTTGGAGGTGACGGGCTTTAAGGAGCACGGGGCGTCCTTTGCGCCGGAGCTTACGGCCGCTCTGCATGAGCTCTCCGTGCGGCAAAGCGGCGGCGCTTCATCCGGGCAGCTGACCGTAAATTTGGGGCAGAATGCGGAGTCCTTAGTGTTTACGCTGCAGGCTAAAGCTGCGGCCAATGCCCAGCGTGCGCTGCAGTACATGATCTACACCATTAAAGTGCCGAGCCTGAGCGCGCTTAAATACTACAGCACAGAGCCCTACCGCTTTGTGCAGCTGAATTCTGCTGATGTCATGCCGGAAGGGCAGGTAAGCTTTACGCAGCTGCAGCAGGTGATGCGGGACGGTCTGCAGCAGGTGCGCGCGCAGGAGCAGGCGCAGTAATGCTGCGGATCTTATCCTCCTTAGCAGCAGCTCTGGCCGTAATTTTGCTGCTGCATAACAGCACTTTGGCAGCTGAGGCTGAGAAACAGCCGTCCATGGCTGTGAGCTGCGCCGCCGCCGCGCACTGGCGCGATATTGCCTATTTAAAGCCTCCGATGGATCGCTACCGCGAGCTTAAAAACTGCATTGCCTGGACTGCATATCAATTTGAACTGCCGGAGGAGCTGCTGTATGCGGTGCTCTATGTCGAGCGCGGCGAGGTCAACGGTAAATGCTCGGCCAATACCAACGGCACCCTGGACTGCGGGCCGGCTCAAATTAATGAAGTACGCGCCGGCGAGCTTAAAGACTTCAAGCTCAGCATGGCTGATCTGCGGCATAAGCCCTGCCACAACATCTGGGCCATGGGCTATCTGCTGCGCCGCGAGATTGAGCGCGCGGACGGGCACATCTGGCGCGGGGTGGGCAATTATCATTATCACTACTCAGTCAATCCCTTAATTCATGAACGCTACGTGGGCCGAGTGCGCCGCGCCTGGCAGCGCTTAGTCAGGCTCAGCGCTGAGCTCTGTCCGCAGGAGGCAGCAGCGAAGCCTTAAGCTTATGCGCTGCATCTCTGCCCTGCTTTGGTGCAGGCAGGTGCGGGCTGTGAGCCGCAGTTTATGCTTTTTGTTAAGATAAGTGCACCGTTTTCGCGCCGCAGTGCGCCTGACGGTTTACATAGATATAGATGCAGCTTTTTCAGACTAAAAGTATCAGTACGTATTAAAGATGATCCCCCGCATTGTTAATTTAAGCCCCGTGCAGCCTGTGTACGCTGACTACATTCAGGCGCTGCGCCAAAGCGCTTTTTCCGGTGACATTGAAGATCAGTACGGCTCGCGCCTTTTAAGCGCTACCGACAATTCCGTCTATCAGGCCATGCCGCAGGCGGTGATCTTCCCGAAAAATGAGCAGGATGTAGTCACTGCCTTAAAGCTCGGGCAGGATCCGCGCTTTAAGGATGTGCGCTTCACGCCGCGCGGGGGCGGCACCGGCACCAACGGCCAGTCCTTAAATTACGGCATTACCATTGATCTTTCCCGCCACATGAAGGCGGTGACCAATTTATCGGTAGAGGACCGCGAGGTCACGGTACAGGTCGGCGTGATTAAGGATGAGCTCAATGAGGCTTTAAAGCCGCACGGGCTGTTCTTCTCGCCCGAGCTCTCAACGTCAAACCGCGCAACTGTAGGCGGCATGATCAGCAATGATGCGGCAGGTCAGGGCTCGCTCAAATACGGCCGCACTTCCGATCATATTAAATCGCTGCGTGCGGTGCTGATTGACGGCACCGCTGCGACGTTTGGACCGGTTTCCGGAGATGAACTGCAGGATTTATGCTCAGCCCCCGGCCTTTTAGGCGAGATCTATCAAAAGTGCCGGGCTCTGCTCAAAGACTGTCGGCAGGAGGTGCTGGATCACTTTCCGCAGTTAAACCGCTTTATGACTGGCTACGATCTGTATCATGCCTACGATGAGAAGACCGATACCGTCAATTTAGCCCGCTTAATCTGCGGCGCTGAAGGCACCTTGGCGGTGGTGACTGAGGCGGTACTGGACCTTACCGTGCTGCCGGCGTACCGCGCCTTAGTGACCATCAAATACCGCGATTTTGACAGCGCGCTGCGCCATGCCAAGGTGTTAATCGACGCCGGAGCCTTTTCGGTGGAGACCGTGGACTCCAAGGTGCTGACTCTGGCCAAAAAAGATCCGGTGTGGCTCAATGTAAAGCCTTATTTAAATGATGACGGCACGCAGGATATCGCCGGCATCAATATCGTGGAGTTCAACGGCCAGGGCGCAGAACAGGTCAAAGCGCAGGCTCTTGCCTGTCAGGAACAGGCCCGCACATACGCCGCGGCCGCGCAGGGCGGCATCCTCGGCGCAGAATTTACCGATGCGGCCGCCGGCATTGCCGCCATTTACGGCATGCGCAAAAAGGCGGTAGGGCTCTTAGGCTCGGCCGCCGGCTCTAAAAAGCTGGTGCCTTTTACTGAAGATACTGTGGTGCCGCCGCAGCATCTGGCCGACTATATTCAAAAGTTCCGGGCGCTGCTTGACTCCTTAAACGTCGAATACGGCATGTTCGGACATGTGGATACCGGACTTATGCATGTGCGCCCGGCTTTGGATCTCACCACCGATGAAGACAAGGAGAAGCTCTTTAAGATCTCCCACGGCGTCGCCGCCTTGGTGAAGGAATACGGCGGGCAGATGTGGGGTGAGCACGGCCGCGGCTATCGCGCCTGCTTCGGCGAGCACTTCTTTGGCGATCTGTACGCCAGAGCCCGCGAGGTTAAAACCATTTTTGATGCGCACAATCGCTTCAACCCCGGCAAGATCTGCGTACCGCTGGGAGTAGATGAAAGCCTGGTGCCTATCGACGGTCCCATGCGCGGCGATCTGGATCGCACCATCCCCGAGGGGGTGCGGCAGTCCTTTGAGGGAGCCTTAAACTGCAACGGCAACGGCCAGTGCTTCTCTTATCAAAAGAGCGCTTTGATGTGTCCGAGCTATCGCTATACTAAAGATCGCATCCGCTCGCCAAAGGGCTACAGCGCCTTAATGCGTGAATGGCTGCGCCTGCTGACTGAGCGCGGCTTCAATCCGCAGACTGAGGAGGTGGAGCTCTACACCGCCCATGCAAATCCGCTGCGCTTCATCGCTCGCGCTTACCATACCTTATGCGGCGATAAGGAAGATTTTAATCAGGCTTATCTCAAATACATTCAGACCTGTTTGTCCTGCAAGTCCTGCAAGACCCAGTGCCCGGCGCACGTCAATGCCGCGGACTTAAATTCGCGCTTTTTATTTCTCTATTATTCGCGCTATTTAAGACCGGCGATGGATCTCTTAACCTTAAACGCTGAGGCCATTCTGCCCATCATGGCCAAATGGCCGCGTCTGTCCAACTGGTGGCTGCAGACCGGGCTCAATCAGGCCATTATGCATAAGATCTTTGCCTTTACCGATGTGCCGCGGTTCTCTGAAGTTAATTTAAAGCAGGCTTTAAAGCAGCAGGGTTTTGTGCTGTGCGGTCATAAGCGCGCGCTGCGCGAGCGTCCGGATGCAGTCATCGTCTGCGATGCCTTTACCTCCTGCTATGACACAGAAGGCTTAGTGACCTTGGGCCGGGTCATGCGCGCACTGGGCTTTAAGGCAGCCTTCCTGCGCCCGTATATTAACGGCAAGCTGATGGTGATCCGCGGCGATCGCCGCCGCTTTGCCCGCTATGCGGCCAAGCAGGCTGCCCGCCTGTCCTCTTTAGCGGCAGCCGGCATTGATTTAGTGGGCTTCGATCCGGCCTTGACCATCTGCTACAACGATGAATATCAGCAGATTTTAGGCCCGGCGCGCGGCGATTTTACCGTGCAGCTGCCCGAGCAGTGGCTGCTGCAGGCGCTTGCCTCCGAGAAATGGCAGCAGACAGCATCTCAGGCGCAGAGCGGCCTCAAGAGCGCTGCCGGCTCCTTTGCCGATCCGTACTATTTATTCTGCCACTGCACTGAACAGGCGCTTTTGCCTGAGAGCGTGCAGCAGTGGCAGCAGATCTTCAGCGCCTTTAAGGTGCCGCTTTTGCCGGTGAAGACCGCCTGCTGCGGCATGGCCGGCCTCTTTGGCCACATGCTGAAAAATCAGGAGGAAAGCCGCACGGTCTATCAGCAGAATTGGCAGGGCGAGATCCACAGGCGCGACTTTAAGCGCATTTTAGTGACCGGCTATTCCTGCAGATCGCAGGTTGAGCGCATGGAAGGGCAAAAGCCGCTCCATCCGGTGCAGGTTTTAGCGCAGGTGCTAGAGCGCGCCGGCCTGTGCTGATGGCGATGAATACAGGGGGAATCGCATGCGCTTTAAGGATTACTGCTTTTTAGCCTTAGGCGGGGCAGTATTTTTTATCGGCTCGCCGGTGGTGATGATCATCATTGACCAATATGCGCATGCCGATTTTCTGCCGAACAGCGCGCTGACCACAGCGGTAGGAGCCTTCAGCTCAGCCGTCGGCATTTTCTTTACCCTGTGGGCCAATTATGAACTGATTATCCGCGGAGAAGGCGGCGCTGCGGTGCTGGGTCCGGTTAAGCTGAACCCGCAGACTAAACGCTTAGTTACCTCCGGTCCTTACGCCCTCTGCCGCAATCCGATGCATCTGGGGATCATGCTCTATCAGCTGGGCCTTGCCTGCGCCATTAATTCGCTGTGGACATTGGCCGTGCCGCTTGTTATGCTGATTTTTGCCTTTGTACTGGCGCGCTTTGTTGATGAGCCGCGTTTAAAACGCGATTTTCCCGCAGAATACGTCAAATGGGCGCAGGAAGTGCCGCGCTTTCTGCCGCGCCTAAAATACTGAAAAAGGTTTGTTATTACGTCAGAATTTAAATTGCAAGGAGATGTTGTATGACGATGATGTCAGGCGCACAGATGCTGGTGCGCACGCTGGAAGATTTGGGCGTTGAACATTTATTCGGCTATCCCGGCGGTGCGGTACTGGATATTTTCGATGCGCTGCTGCAGTCCAGGCAGATTGAGCGCGTGATCTGCCGTCACGAGCAGGGCGCGGCCCACATGGCCGACGGCTATGCCCGCGTCTCCGGCAGGGTCGGCTGCTGCTTAGTCACCTCAGGCCCCGGCGCTACCAATACCGTTACCGCCATTGCCACTGCCTATATGGATTCCATCCCCATGGTGGTGATCACAGGCCAGGTCGGCACTCCGCTGATCGGCTCAGATGCCTTCCAGGAGGTGGATACTGTCGGCATCACCCGTCCCATCGTCAAGCACTCCTACCTCTGCCAGAACGCTTTGGACATCCCCAAGTTCATCCGTGAGGCCTTCTATTTAGCCGCCTCCGGCCGTCCGGGCCCCGTGGTGGTCGATGTCCCCAAGGACTGCGTCAACCCCAAGAATTTATTTGAATATCCGCCGATGACCGAGGTCAGGATGCGCTCCTATAACCCCACCCGCTTAGGCCATCGCGGGCAGGTCAGACGCGCAGCCAAGCTCCTCGCTGACGCCAAGCATCCGGTGGTGCTGATAGGCGGCGGCGTGGTGCTTTCGGGCGCGGCTAAGAAGGTGCGCACCTTAGTGGAGAAGTTCAATCTGCCTATTACCTCCACCTTAATGGGCTTAGGGGCATTCCCGGGCACCGATCGCCACTTCCTCGGCATGCTGGGCATGCACGGCACCTACGAGGCCAATGAGGCCATGGATAAGAGCGATCTGGTCTTTGCCGTGGGCGTGCGCTTCGATGATCGCATTACCAATACCGTGTCCAAGTTCTGCCCGGCCGCCAAGATCATTCATATCGATGTCGATCCGGCATCGATCTCCAAGACCGTGATGGCGGATCTGCCGATCGTGGGCGATGCCGATGCGGTCTTAGGCCAGTTCTTTGACGCCATTGAAGAGCAGAATTTAACCTGCAATACTGCCGCCATGGATGAGTGGTGGACGCAGATTGAAAAATGGCGTGCAGTCAAGTGCCTGTCCTATAAGACCAATGACGAGCTGATCAAGCCCCAGCAGGTGATTGAGGCCGTTTATAAGGCTACCGGCGGCAAGGCGGTGATTGCCACTGACGTCGGTCAGCATCAGATGTTTACCGCGCTGTACTACCCGTTCGATGAGCCGCGTAAATTCTTAACCTCCGGCGGCTTAGGCACCATGGGCTACGGCTTCCCGGCCGCCATCGGCGCAAAAGTGGCTGCGCCTGATGCGTGCGTGTGCCTGATTACGGGCGACGGCTCCTTCCAGATGAATATCCAGGAGCTCTCCACCTGCCTTGAGTTCAATGTGCCGGTGAAGATCTTTATCTTAGACAATCACACCTTAGGCATGGTGCGGCAGTGGCAGACCATGTTCTACGGCGGGCGCATCAGCTCCACCAACTTAAACTACAACCCGGACTTTGTGGCGGTGGCTAAGGCCTACGGACATGAAGGCATCTTTGTAGAAAAGCCCTCTGAGCTGGAGGCAGCGGTGGAAAAGGCCCTGTCCATGAAGGATAAGCTCGTCATTGTCGACATTCTGTGCGACACCAATGAGAAGGTGCTGCCGATGCAGCAGTTCGGCGGCGCCATGGGCGATATGTTCTTAGCGGATTAATAAGGAGAGTAAAAATGCGTCATATTGTGTCAATTCTTTCTGAAAACCAGAATGGTGCGCTCTCCCGCGTGGTCGGTCTGTTCTCACAGCGCGGCTACAATATCGAGACCATTACCGCAGGTCCTACCGAAGATCCGTCCATCTCGCGCATCACCATCGTCACCGATTCTGACGGCGTGGAGATTGAACGCATTACCAAGCAGATCCACAAGCTCATCAATGTGGTGAAGGTTTCCATCCTGGATGAAAACGAGGACGGCGCCGTGGAGCGCGAAATCCTCTTTATCAAGGTGCAGGCCATGACCCGTCAGGTGCGTGATGAGTTAAAGAGCCTGTGCGACATCTTCAAGGCGCAGATCGTGGATGTCACTCCGGAGCTCTACATCCTGCAGTACGTCAGCACCACCGCTGAGGTCAATCGCTTCCTGCAGGTAGTCTCGGAGCTGGCCGACGTCATTGAGACCGTGCGCTCAGGCGTCTGCGGCATTGCCCGCGGCGAGCACGCGCTGCACGTCTAAAGTCTTTTGGCCCTCTGTGTATGTCAGTGCAGGGGGCTTGTCTGCTTTTTCTCTATTCTTCATCAAGTTACGGCAAGGAGACCCCCGCTTCTTAAGCGGGGGAGGAATTGCCGCCCTCCTGGAATCTAATTTCAGTTAAATAGGTTCTGCGCTTCTCAACAAGCTTTAATTTCCTGCAGCTTACTCCTGCTGAAATACGGGAGCCGTCAAGGCGGCGCTACGATGCCATTCTGCAGGTGTTGGAGCAGGCGGTCAGCTTTCATGCTCATTCCAGTGATGATGACAATAGACGTGGAAGAAAAGGCTATTATGACTTCGTCAGCATCCGAGACAGCATCAAGGGCTATTTAGAAGACAACGGCAGTGAAGCTGGGCTGGAAGCAGTGCGCAGCGCAGCTGGTGATACGGAAGCTTAGCTGGGACTGATCTCAGCGGCCTGGATCGACTCTGCGCTATAATCAGGCGGTCATATAGAGTTGAGGAGTAAATTATGCTGGAACCTGCGGCAGAAGAAGCTTTGCTGGCACAGATCGCGGCCTTGGATGAGGCTGCGGAATATGCCCGGATCATTGATGCCTTAGAGGCGCAGCCGGAGCTTAATTTAAAGCTGGCCTGCGAGCTGGCGCGGGCCTATTTAAATCAGCACACGCGCAGTCAGGATGACTTCAGTCTGCGCCGCGCTGAGGACGTGCTCAATACCTTTGAGGATGCCGGCGGCTGCGATGCGCAGTATCTGTATTTAAAGGCCATGACCTTAATCAAGGAAAACCTGCTGCAGGATGCGCTGCTGCGCTTAGAGCGCGCTGCCCGCTATGTGCCTTTAACCGCCCCCGATCTCTTTGCCCGCATTGAAAAACAGCGCGTGCTGATTGCCAAGGCAGCTGCGGTCCGTCCGCTGGACGCTGAGGAAAAAGCCGCTTTTGACGCCCATGCCGCAGAGCATTTCGGCGCGGTACACGCCGTGCTTAAGGGCTCCAATATCGACATTGTGATCTTTGCGCCCAGTGAAAAGCATCCTTACTATTTGGCAGTGACCCGCGGTCTGTCCGCGCTGCGCCAGAGCGTTCCGGCCGGCGCTGATCCGACAGAGAACTCCTGTTTGGAAATTGCCCTGCCGCTGCCTCAGGCCTGGCCGCTCGATAGAAGCGAGATTAAGTATTACTACCCGTTCAAGCTGATGTTTGATCTTGCCGAGCAGGTAAGACTGAGCTCCTCCTTTGTGGGCTTCGGCTTTACCTTGGACAACGGCGCGCCCTTTGTGCCCGATGCCAAAGTGAGCGCTTTAATGCTCATCGCCTTAGGCGACTACCCCAAGAGGGCGCAGAGCTATGCGCTGCCTGACGGCTTTAAGGTCAATATCTTTCAGATGCTGCCGCTTTATCCGGCTGAGGCCGCTTTCCGGCGCGAGCACAGCGCAGCGGAGCTTTTAGAGCGCATGCGCAGTCAGGGCTGCGTGCTCTGCCCTTATTATGAGGATCGCAAAGACGCGGTCAGCACGGTCATTAAGACGGTGCAGGCTTAGTCTTGAGCTTCTGCACCTGCAGCATAATCTGCGCGGACGCAGAGCTCAAAAACCGCATATATTTCTCATTTGCTGCAGGATCACGCGTACTGCTGTGCTAAAATCAAATGTGACTGCTGTCACACTTCAGGCATGGGGCTTGAAGCTTAAAACAGCAAATGCAATTCCATGCAGGAAGGACCATGATCAAAGTTGTTTCAGTTTCGCGTCAGTTCGGCGCCGGCGGGCATGCTTTTGCCCAGGCTTTAGCTAAAGAGCTCAATGTGCCTTTATACGATCGCCAGTTAATTCACGTGGCGGCTGCTCAGCTGCTGGCTGACGGCAAGCTCACCGTGGAAAAGCTCATGGAAATTGAGGCTGAAGTGCCGCCCTTAGGCATGAGCTTCCTTTCATTCTTCAACTTCGGCATTCGCGGTGAGAAGCCGCTCAATGACCGCATGTTCGAGGCGGAAAGCACTGTGGTCAATAAGCTCTATGAGCAGGGCCCGTGCGTGATTTTAGGCCGCTGCTCCGACTTCATCTTAGGCAAGCGCAGCGATGTGCTGACCGTCTTCGTGCACGGCTCTGATGAATACCGCAAGCAGTATGCGCTGGATCACTACACCGGCAAGCCGCTGTCGGTGTTGAAGGATGAGGATAAGAAGCGCGCCGCTTACTACAATTACTATACCGCGCAGCAGTTCGGCGATCCGGCCAATTACGATCTCATGCTGCACGCTGATGCCGGTACTCCGGAATCCTTAGCCCGCGGCATTGCCGCCATGGTCAAGGCCATGTAATTATCTGTTATGCAGATAAAAATAAAGCCGCCGCGCAGGCGGCGGCTTTAAGAGCGCTGCAGGGAGCGCTCTGCAGATCTCTTCACGCTGTACCATTCCATACCGGCATCACAGCCAATCTCTTTTCTTAACTTCCTTCACAGCCGTACTCTACACTGCGCAAAAAGACCATGAGTTGACGCGCTTAAAGAGCAGCAGCGGCCAATGCTGGTCTGCAGACCGGAACTGCATATTAGTTTTTGCACTTATACTGGGCATTTTCCTGCATTTGGTGCGTATTTTGCGCCTTAAATCAGTGCATCCGCACCGCCGGCGCGGCGGTCATCTGCGCCGCTGTTATAATGCCTAAGTCTATTTTTTCATGCAGGCAGAGATCGGCAGCGGGTAAATATCCGGTGACGCGGCCACAAGCTGCGGTGACGGCGTATCTTGTCCAGCTGTCTGCTGCGCTAACTGCACAAGGCAATAGAGGTGAAATAATGGAAATGCTGAACGGCGCGCAGATTGTGGTGCGCGCATTGGAAGATTTAGGCGTGGAGCAGATGTTCGGGTATCCCGGCGCTGCGGTGATCGACATCTACGACGAGCTGCTCAATTCTAAGAAGATTACCCATATTTTAGCCCGCCATGAACAGGGCGCGGTGCACATGGCCGACGGCTATGCCCGCGCTACCGGCAAGGTCGGCTGCGCCATCGTGACTTCAGGTCCGGGCGCTACTAATACCGTGACCGCTATTGCTACGGCTTACGGCGACTCCATCCCCTTAGTGGTGATTTCAGGCCAGGTCGCGACCTCCCTAATCGGTTCGGATGCCTTCCAGGAAGTAGATACCGTGGGCATTACCCGTCCGGTGGTCAAACACAGTTTCCTGTGCAAAAAGGCAGAAGATATTGCAGTAAATATCCGCAAGGCTTTCTATATCGCCTCTACCGGCCGCAAGGGCCCGGTGGTGGTGGATATTCCTAAAAACTGCCAGAACCCTAATATCAAGGTGCCCTACGAGCTCTCTCAGAGCATTCATCTGCGCTCGTACAATCCGACCGTCTTCGGCCACAAGGGACAGGTCAAGCGCGCCGCCAAGCTCATTGCTGAGGCCAAGCGTCCGGTCTTGATCTTCGGCGGCGGCGTGGTGCAGGGCAATGCCTCTGAGAATTTGGCCAAAGTGGTTGAGCGCATGAATCTGCCGGTGACCCAGACCTTAATGGGGATCTCCGGCTTTTCCGGCACTGATCCGCATAATCTGGGCATGGTGGGCATGCACGGTACTTTTGAGGCCAACGAGGCCATGCACAACTCCGACTTAGTCATTGCCATCGCCGTGCGCTTTGACGATCGCGTGACTAATAACGCCCGCAAGTTCTGCCCGAATGCCAGGATCATTCATGTGGACGTCGATCCGGCATCCATCTCTAAGTGCGTGCACGCTGATATTCCTATTGTCGGCGACTGCAATACCGTTTTAGGCCAGTTGCTGCAGAGCTTTGATGAGCAGGATCTGCATGCCAATCCTGAATTAGACGTCTGGTGGGAGCAGATCAAGCAGTGGCGCGCCCGCAACTGCCTTGCCTACGAGAAGTCTGACAGCGTAATCAAGCCGCAGCAGGTGATTGAAGAAGTTTACGCTGCGGTCAAGGACAGCGGTGTGCCGACCTATGTCACCACCGATGTGGGGCAGCATCAGATGTTTGCGGCGCAGTTCTTCAAGTTTGAACATCCGCGGCACTTTATTACCTCCGGCGGTTTAGGCACCATGGGCTTCGGCTTCCCGGCCGCCTGCGGCATTAAGGTGGCTTATCCTGATGCCCAGGTGATCTGTTTTACCGGCGACGGCTCCTTCCAGATGAATCTGCAGGAGCTGGGCACCTGCAAACAGTACCATCTGCCGGTGAAGATCTTTATCCTCGACAACCATACCTTAGGCATGGTGCGGCAGTGGCAGGATCTGTTCTACCACAAGCGCTTCTCGCAGACCAACCTTGACTACAATCCGGACTTCCTGAAGCTGGCGGATGCCTACGATCACAAGGCCTTTAAGGTCTCTGATCCCAAGGAGCTGCGCGCCGTCATCGACAAGGTCCTCTCTATGAAGGATGATCTCGTCATCGTCGACGTCATTACCGATACTGACAGCAAGGTATTCCCGATGCAGCGTACCGGCGGCTCGATGGAAGATATGATCTTAGCTGAGGATAAGGAGGACTAAGCGATGAGACACGTTGTTTCCATTCTGATCGAAAACGAAGCCGGTGCCCTGTCGCGCGTGGTCGGTTTATTCTCTCAGCGCGGGTACAATATTGAGAGCTTAACGGTAGCTCCGACCGAAGATCCGACGCTCTCGCGCTGCACCATCCTTACCCTGGGTGATCCGGAGGAGGCTGAGCAGATCACCAAGCAGCTGCACAAGCTCGTTGACGTGCTGCGCGTCAGCGACTTTGACGAGAATAACGTTGGCTTGGAGCGCGAGCTGGTGCTGATGAAGATGCCGACGCCCAATCGGCAGCTGCGCGAGGAGATCCGCTCTTTATGCGACATCTTCCATGCGCGCATCATCGACGTCACTCCGGAGCTCTATACCCTGGAGTTTGTGGGCTCGTCTGAGGAAGTAGACAACTTCATCACCACCCTCAATAAGTGCACGGATGTCTTAGAGACCGTACGCTCCGGCGTGCTGGGCATTGCCAAGGGCAATCACTACATGCACTCTTAACTGAGTGCCGCGCCTGCAGTTTTTACTTGGCTGCAGGCGTCTGCCATTTCTGAAAATGCAGATATTCTGCGTGCACGTACATCGGATAGAGCATGCGGCGCACCATCTCTTCAAAATCCCCTTCCTGCATCTCCGCCAATTCCTCGATCGGCTTGCCGAAACCGTTGACCAGACTCTTGCGTGCGATTTTACCCGACTTTAGCGCCTGCTTGATTGAAAAACCGCATTTCCATGCGGTTTAGAGCATGTTTTTGTTTATTTTATCGTAGGGGTATGGGGCAGGCGGCCGGTCCTCAGCCTGTCGCTGCGGCTGCCCGCGCCAGATAGCCCATCTTGATGGGAGATACCATTTTTTCGTTCGGTACCGGCTGCAGACTAAGATCGCGCTTAATGTTGCCCATGGTGCTCATGATTTTTAGAGGCCGCAGTCCTGCTGCGGTTAGAATTAAGCCTAAGTCGTCGCCGGTTTCCTCCCGCTGCCGGTAATACCTTTCTGCTGTTTCGCCTGTATCATCAATCTCGTTTTCGTCTGCCTGAGTGCGGGTTTTGCCGCTGTTTTGGGGCAGGTAGATCTTCTCGTCAATCCCCAAGTTAAAGAAGCTGATGTTTTTGAAGGTGCCGTCGCCGCTTACGCCGACAGCAGCCTGACGCAGGGCGTCGCAAATCCGGTCAACTGACATGTGCACGCCGTGATCTTCAAGTTTGAACTGCAGCTCTCTAAGGAGCATGAGAGCAAGGACGCACAGATAGCAGTGGCCGGTGATGCGTGCCGCTTTCCACACATATACCGGGCGAATGGAGAAGCGGCTCTTCATGATGCGGGAGTATGTAAAAAAATCTGTGTCTAAGGATTTTCTGTAAACTATACGGGCTGTGCCCGTTTAAGGAAAACTTATGACACGAAATACAAAAGAACCTTCGGCTTTTGATTCTGCTGTTGATACCTACGTCTCTGA
>CALXNX010000042.1 GCA_944389865.1 uncultured Succinivibrionaceae bacterium | reverse complement strand
CAAAACGCAACATGTCAGGATGCCATTCATCCCCACCCTGGAAGAGGATGGGGACTTCTGGCATCATACTGTTAAAGGCCGGCGGCGCGGGCATCAACCTCACCGCCGCCTCGGTGGTCATCCACTACGATCTGTGGTGGAACCCGGCCGTCGAGAACCAGGCCACCGATCGCGCTTTTCGCATCAGCCAGGACAAGGACGTGCAGGTATATCGCCTCATCGTCAGCGGTACCGTCGAGGAGAAGATCGACGCTATCCTGCGCTCCAAAGCCGAGCTCTCCGATCTCACGGTCTCGGCCAATGATCGCTGGCTGGGAGATCTGAGCTCAGCTGAGCTCACCTCGCTCATCACGCTCTCCGAATCAGGCACCAGCCGCGAACGCGCCCTTGTCAATCAGCTTACCGCCAAGGCTCTGCAGCCTGCAATTAAGAAAAAGGCTTCAACCTAAGGAAAAGCCTGCTAAAGCGCAGCCTGACCTCTCAGGCTGCGCTTTGTGATCTGCAAAGAAGGGTTCTGCAGAGTCGCAGCCCTGCTTTTAATAACCCGCCATAACGGGCTTTAGACGGATCAGCTGCCGATAAAGCCGCCGGACTGGCGCTCCCACAGCCTGCTGTAAAGACCATGCTGCGCTAAGAGCTCGACTTGAGTGCCGCTTTCCACGATCTGCCCGTTATCGATCACTATGAGCTTATCCATCATGGCGAGGGTAGAAAGGCGGTGAGCAATGGCGATCACCGTGCGGCCTGCCATCACCTGCTCTAAATTGTCCTGCACAATGCGCTCGGTCTCACTGTCAAGCGCCGAGGTGGCTTCATCGAGAATAAGAATGGGCGCGTTCTTCATCACTACGCGCGCTAAAGCGATGCGCTGCCGCTGGCCGCCCGAGAGCCGCACTCCGCGCTCGCCCACCATGGTTTCAAAGCCGCGTCCGCCCCGATAATCGGATAGCTGCTCGATAAAAGACAGCGCATCAGTAGCCTGCGCCGCCTGCTTTAAGGAATTGATATCAGCCGTCTGCGATCCGTAGGCGATGTTGTCCTTGACGGTACGATGCATTAAGGAGGGTTCCTGCGCCACCATGGCAAAGCAGTCGCGCAGCTCATCCTGCAGCAGCGTGCGCACATCGAGGCCGTCCAGGGTGATGCTGCCTTCCTGCACATCGTAAAAGCGCAGCAGCAGATTGATTAAGGTGGTTTTACCGGCGCCTGAAGGCCCCACAATGCCGATCTTTTGGCCCGGGAGGATTTCCAGGGATAAATGCTTTACCACCGGACGGCCGGGGACGTAGGAGAAGGTGACATCTTCAAACTTAATATGTCCCTGCACTTTGGCCGGCAGATGCTGCGGCTTTACGGGATCCTTGACCCCTAAGGGCTTGGCAATGGTGCTGATGCCGTCATAGACCGTACCGATGTTTTCAAAAATGGCCCCGACCTCCCACATCATCCAGCGGGACATATTGATAATGCGGATGGCTATGGCCACCGCGACCGCAATGCTGCCTGAAGTTATGGCCTCAAGCTGCCACAAATACAGCGCCAGTGCGGTGGTGGAAATGAGCAGAGCGTAATTGAGCAGCTGTACGCTGACGTCAAATAAAGTGAGGATGCGCAGCGCTGCGTATTCGGCTTTGATGAAGCCTTCCATGCCGGCGCGGGCATATTTGGTTTCGCGCCCCTTGCCGCCGAAAAGCTTGACCGTAGAAATATTGACGTAGCTGTCTACAATACGCCCTACCATGTCCGAGCGGGTATCTGCCTGCACCTGCGCCTGCCGGCGCAGACGCGGGATAAAGTAGAAAATGGCGGCAGTGTAGATGATAAGCCACAGCACTAAGGGCAGAGCCAGCGCGAGATCGGCCGCGGAGAGCATGTAGATCATGGTGGCAAGGTACACTGTCATGTGCACCAGCACGTCCATCAGCTTGAGCACCGAGGTGCGCACCGCCTGCGCCGTCTGCATCACCTTATTGGCAATGCGGCCGGCAAATTCATCGGTAAAAAAGGTCAGCGACTGCCCCAGCATATAGCGATGCACCTGCCAGCGGATCTGCATGGGGTAATTGCCGGAAATGGACTGATGCAGGATCAAAGAGTGCAGGATGGTAGCTAAGGGCAGCACTACGGCCGCCAGCACCAGCATGATGATAAGACTGTGCCCATGCTCACGGATAAACTCCTCAGGCGAGAGCGCTGCGGTCCAATCGACCAAAAGCCCCATGCAGGAGAAGAACAGCGCTTCACCTGCGGCCATCAGCGCGGTAAGGAGCGCAATAATGATGAGAAATTTCCACAGTCCGCGGGTGTAGAAAAAGATGAAGCGGATGAGGGAGCCCGGCGGCTCCCCCTTGGGCTTTGCAGGAAAAGGCGGAACTAAGCGTTCAAACCAGCGCCAAATGCGGTCCATCAAGCTCCTGCCTTAAGCCTTACTTTTCCATCGAGGCCAGCATGTCGTTTAAGCGGTTATTGGCCACGTCAAGGTGACGGGCCAGAGCGGCCACGTGATTGGGCAGCATGGCATCGCCCACGGCATTGCCGCCTGCAAAGATGTAGAGCGGATTGAACTCTTCAATGTAATTAAGACGCTTTAAGGCCTCATCTAAATTCTCAGTACCGCCGCGCAGCGCCACGGAATTATCCACGGCCGCCAGCGCGCGCAGCACATTGCCCACTACCGCGCAGACGCCCTTGGCAAAGTAGATATTATTATCGGCTTTAAAGTGTCCGATATCCGGATCATTTAAATTGCCTAAGGCGTAATCAGTAAGGGCCGCGCAGTACTTAATGATGTTGTAAACATCGTCAGACTTGACATTGTAGATGCCGGCGCTGCGTCCCTCAGTCCCGACGCTGTCCGCCCAGGCGCGCCAGTTTTTGATGCCGTTGCGGTACTTGCCTTCGCAGTCATAGATAAACCAGAAGCCCCATACATTCTCGCCGTAAGTAAAGTAGCGGGAGGTGGCGTCCGCTAAACGGCTGTCGATAGTATCGCGCTCGCCGATGCGGGCGGCCGTCTTAGCAATCATATCTGAAGCCGGGCGCGTGGCATAAATAACGCCGCGCTGATAGGAGGACTGATTGTCTATAATATTGGGCACAAAGCACAGATCGTTAACCATCCAGCCTAAAAAACCGTCCAGCTCCTGTTCTAAGGCATAGACTACGCCTTCAGCTAAAACTGCAGCGCGCTCCTGCTCAGTCGCGCTGTCAGGCAGTTTTTCCGGCCGATAAGGCTCGGTGGCAGCCGGCGTGAAAATTCCGGCGATCCCGACATAAATCACCGCCGCGGCGGCGACGGCCGCGCTTCCATATTTAAGAGCCTTCAGCTTTCCCAACATATACTTCTCCGAAATTCACTGCCTGCTGTTAACGGCACTGCCTAAACAAGGTATGATGCTTATATCTCTATCTTAACCGCTGCAGGATCGTCCTCAAAGTGAAATTTGCAAAATCTCTGAACAAACTGATCGCCTTTTCAGCCGCCGCTGCGCTTTACTGCGCCGGAGCTAAGGCAGATCAGGGCGAACTCTACATCTTTAACTGGTCCGATTACATCGCCCCCGATACCATCTCCAGGTTTGAAGCTGAAACCGGCATTGACGTCAAATATGTGCTGATGGACTCCAATGAGATGCTGGAGGCCAAGCTTTTAACCGGCCGCTCGGGTTTTGATGTGGTCGCCCCGTCCATTCACGTCTTAAAGCGCTTGGCTGAAGTCGGAGTGCTGGAACCCTTAGATAAGAGCAGACTGCCCAATCTCAAGCATCTGGATCCGGCAAAGATGGCGAAAATTGCTGAGATCGACAGGGACAACACCTACGGCATCCCCTATATGGAGCTTTCCACCGGCATCGGCTATAACGTCAAGCAGATTGCCAAGGTCCTGGGGCCCGATTTTACCGTGGACAGCTGGGATGTGATCTTCAAGCCCGAATATGCAGAAAAGCTCGCGCAGTGCGGCTTTACCCTGCTTGACAGCGCCTCAGACATGATCTGCACCGCGCTTATCTACTTAGGCCGCGATCCGCAGTCGCCCCATCAGGAGGATTATGACGCCGCTGAGAAGCTGCTGGCCCAATGCATTCATTATGCGCGCTACATCCACAACTCGCAGTACGCCAATGATCTGGCCGCAGGTGAGGTGTGTCTGTCCGTCGGCTGGTCCGGCGACGTGCAGCTGGCCGCCCAGCGCTCAGCTGAAGCGGGCTTGGGCGAAATCAAATATGTGATCCCCAAGGAAGGCGCGCTGATGGGCTACGACATGTTCGCCATCCCTAAGGATGCGCAGAATAAGGACAATGCCTATAAATTCCTTAACTACATCATGCGTCCGGAGGTGATTGCCGAGATCTCCAATTATGTGCGCTACGCCAATGCCAATAAGGATGCCCTGCCCTTAATTGACGCAGACATCCGCAATAATCCGGGGATCTATTACCCCAGCTCGCTCTTAGAACGCATGCACATCGTGGTGCCGCCCACCAGGATGGAGCGCACTTTAACGCGCACCTGGAACCGCGTGCGCGCAGAGGCCTCGGAATAAACCGCTTGAATGGTTTTAAAGCTTAAGGAGGAAGCATGATCTTTACCGTCACTGCCAGCCCCTCGCTTGATCTGGTGATGGAGCTGTCAGGCCCCGTACAGTCAGGACGCACGCTGCGCGCCTTAAAAGAAGAGCTGCGCCCCGGCGGTAAGGGCATCAACATCTCCATCATGCTCAAAAACTTAGGCGTCACCTCTACGGCTTTGGGTTTTGTGGCCGGCTTCTCCGGCGATGAGCTGATGCGTCTGACTGCCGCCGCCGGCATTCAGACCGGCTTTATCCGCGTGCGCCGCGGCCGCACCCGCATCAATCTGCGCCTGAAAGATCAAAGCATGGCCGGAGGCAATGCTGAAACCCGCATTAACGGCTTAGGTCCTGCCGTAACCTCTGCCGATATCGATTATCTGATGCGCAAAGTCTCAGCCTTAAAACAGGGCGACTGCCTGGTGCTGGCCGGCACCGTGCCGCCGTCCCTGCCGCAGGACATCTACAGCACTTTCTTTAAAGCAGTGCAGCATCAGGGCGTCGACGTGGTGGTGGATGCACCGGCAGAACTGCTGCACGCGGTGCTCAGGTATCACCCCTTCCTGGTCAAACCCAATTTAGAGGAGCTTAAAGGCTATTTAAATCAGGAGCTCAATACCACCGCCGACATCATCAAGGCCGCGCGTTTTCTGCAGCGCGAGGGAGCGGCCAATGTTTTAGTGTCTATGGGATCCTTCGGGGCGGTATTTGTGGATGTCAGCGGAACTGAGCAGATTGTGCGGGCCCCGGGCGGCATCGGCTTGGATAAGACTGGAGCCGGCGATTCGATGGTAGCGGGCTTTATCGCCTCCTACCAGAAGACGCAGGACATGCATGAAGCCGCCTGCTTTGCGGTGGCAGCCGGATCGGCTACAGCGCTGTCCTCCGGCATTGCCCCGGCAGAGCGCGTCATGGAGCTGCGCCGCCAAATGGCCGATCCCATACCGCCGGGGGCCCTGCCCGAGACTGCTGCACAAAGCTGAGTTCACCGGCCTGAAACAGCACGGGGGCCAATACGGCCCCCGTGCTGTATGAACTGGCTTAGAACTTAAGCCTTGACCACTGCGGCAATGGCCTTGGCTAAAGCGTCCACGTTGCGCTGATTGATGCCGGCAACGCAGATGCGGCCGGAGCCTACAATGTAGATGCCGTGCTCTTTCTTTAGAGTCTCAACCTGATCCTTGTTGAGGCCCGAGAAGGAGAACATGCCGTTCTGCTCCATCACGAAATCAAAGTCGCCCGCACCGGCTTCCTTGAGCTTGGAGGCCAGGAGCACGCGCATGTCGCGGATGCGCTCGCGCATGCCGGTAAGCTCTTCTTCCCACAGAGCGCGCAGCTGCGGATCCGAGAGCACGGTGGTGACGATCTTCTCGCCGTGAGCCGGCGGATTGGAAATGGCGGTACGCACGGAGATCTTGACCTGAGAAATCACGCGCGCAGCTGCCGCCTCATCGGCGCAAACCACCGTCAGAGCGCCGACTCGCTCATTGTAGAGGCCTAAATTCTTGGAGAACGAGCTGGCGATGATCATCTCCGGGCAGCGGGAGGCGATAATGCGGACGCCCTGCGCATCTTCCTCAATGCCGTGGCCGAAGCCCTGATAAGCAAAGTCCATGAACGGCAGCAGCTGCTTTTCCTTTAAGAAGTCGGCGATCTGCTCCCACTGCTCTAAGGTCGGGTCAATGCCGGTAGGATTGTGGCAGCAGGCGTGCAGCAGCACCACGTCGCCGGGCTTGGCCTGAGATAAAGTCTCGAGCATGCGATCAAAAGCCAGACCGTGGGTTGCGCGATCATAATACGGGTAACGCTCAAAGTTCAGGCCGGCGGCAGTGGCGATCTGATAGTGATTTGCCCAGGTAGGATCGGAGATCCACACGGTAGGAGAAACGTTCTGCTGCTTGATGAAATCCATGCCGATGCGCAGAGCGCCGGTGCCGCCCGGACAGTGGCAGGTCACGGCACGCTTGGCGGCGATGATCTCGTGGCCCTGACCGAACACCAGCTCGCGGGTTAAGCGGCCGAACTCAGGCAGACCGGTAATCGGCAGATAAGACTTGGAAGTCTCAGTCTCTAAAATCTGCTGCTCGGCCTGCTTGACGCAAGAGAGCACCGGGGTAACGCCGGCTTCATTCTGATAAACGCCCACCCCTAAGTTGATCTTATTAGGATTAGGATCGTTTTTGTAAGCCTCAGTTAAGCCTAAAATCGGGTCGGCCGGAGCCGCTTCAATATGATCAAAAAACATAAATTTCCCTTCCTCTCTCTGCCGTAAAGGCGGCAGCAGCTGCAGAAAAAACTGCGCAGAATATAGCACAAAACGCGATCTCACGCACATTTATGCGCATTTTATGCACTCTTATTGGGCACTGCCTGCAGATCTTTGCGCTCTGCCTTGAGCGTTCCGCTCCTTTGCGGGGCAGAGCAGCGGCGGCTCAGTCCTTTTTCACCCGCGGATCGGTATAGGGACGGCGACGGCCGGCGTAATCGATGGACGCTCCCTTTTTAAAGGAGGAGAAATGCAGATTAGCGTAGATATTGGGGTAATCCGGCTCCGGGCGGGTTTTAAAGTAACGCAGAAACCACATGTACTGCTCCTTATGCTCCCTGACCATCTGCTCTATCACCGCATTCATGCGCGTTAAATCAGCCAGCACATCGCCTGACGGGTAGTTTTCAAAGACCGGCGAAAAATGCACTTCAAAACAGGCCTTTTTAACGTTATAAACTGAAAAGAGCTGCATTACCGCGGCCCCTGACACCTGCGCCAATTTGGGCAGCGTCGTGACGGTGGCCTTAGGCACGCCGCAGAAATCTGCAAACAGGCTGTTCTCGCGCCCTAAATCCTGATCGGGCAGGAAAAAGCAGGAGTGTCCGGCCTTAAGCTCCCTTATCAAGGTGCGCAGGCCGGCGCTGCGCTCGTACACCGCCCCGCCGAAGCGCAGGCGCTGCGCATTTAAGAACCAGTCGTAAACCGCGTTGTTCTGCTGATGGACCATGGTGCACATGTGCAGTCCGCTGTAGGACAGATAGAGTCCGCAGCGATCAATGGCCAGAGCATGCGGGGCAATGAAGATCACGGCTTTGCCCTGCGCGCGCGCCGCCTCTAAATGCTCGAGTCCCACGGCCTGCCAGCGCCAGGCAAGAAGCCATTTGGGCAGCACCGAGGGTTCGGCGTAAGCGGCAAAAACGCATAAGCCCGTCCCCAGCATCTGCCGATAAATACGCCGGCACTCCTTGGGCTTAAGCTCCGGGAAGGCAGTGCGCAGATTGGCATAGCAGATGCGCCGCGGCCGGGTAGGCACCAGAGCGGCAGGATAGGCTAACAGCAGACAGAGGGCATCGCGCAGGCGCGTGGGCACCCAGGCCAATAAGGCCAACAGCCCTAAGGAGAGCCAGGAGAGCCAATAGCGCGGATGCAGCAGGCCGCGCCAGGCTTTAGGGTCAAACGCGGACTTTGCAGAATAAGCAGTTTTTTCTGCCATCAGCTGCTACAGGATCTTGGAGAGGAATTCGCGGGTACGATCCTCTTTCGGGTGATTGAAGACCTCATCCGGGCTGCCCTGCTCGATGATGCGCCCTTCATCCATAAAGAGCACGCGGTCAGCCACCTGACGGGCAAAGCCCATTTCGTGCGTCACCACCATCATGGTCATGCCGCTTTCAGCCAGATTCTTCATCACATCGAGCACTTCATTGACCATCTCCGGGTCAAGCGCAGAGGTCGGCTCATCAAAGAGCATGATCTTGGGATGCATGGCCAGCGCCCGCGCAATCGCCACGCGCTGCTGCTGACCGCCGGAGAGTTCGGACGGACGCGCTTCGGCCTTGCTTTCAAGCCCCACGCGCTTTAACAGCTCCATGGCCACGCGCTCCGCCTCAGGCTGCGCCAGCCTGCGTACCTTGATGGGAGCTAAGGTAATATTCTGCAGCACCGTCATGTGCGGGAACAGATTGAAGTGCTGGAATACCATGCCCACTTCCGCGCGGATGGTATTGATATCTACCTGACGGGTAATGGTCTTGCCGTCCAGGGTAATGGTGCCGCTGGTCGGCACTTCCAAATAATTGACGCAGCGCAGCATGGTCGATTTGCCCGAGCCCGACGGGCCGATCACCACCACCACTTCGCTCTTTTTAACATGCAGATCGATGCCTTTTAAAATTTCCTTATCGCCGAAGGATTTATGCAGATCTTTAATGATGATCATCAGTGGAACCTCTTTTCCAGATAGGCCACAAAGCGGGTGATGGACAGGGTCATGATTAAGTAAATCACGGCTACCGCCGACCAGATCTCCAGCGAGCCGTAAGTGGAGGCAATAATGAGCTGGCCTTTACGGGTTAATTCTTCAAAGCCGATGACCGACACCAGGGAGGAATCCTTCAGCATGGCGATGAACTCATTGCCCAGCTGAGGGATGGTGCGGCGGAAAGCCTGCGGGATCACGATGTGGACCATGGTCTGGGTCCAGCTCATGCCTAAAGAACGGCCGGCTTCCATCTGGCCCTTGTCGATAGACTGAATGCCTGCGCGGAAGATCTCGGCTACGTAAGCGCCGGAATTGATTGAGCAGGCGGCCACAGCGGCGGCAAAAGGCTCAATGCGGGTGCCTAAGATAATCGGCAGTGCAAAGTAAATAATGAAGATCTGCACCAAAAGCGGGGTGCCGCGAATGAAATCCACGTAAACCTTGGCCGGGTAGCGCAGCCACTTGTAGCGCGAGAGTTCGGCTACACCGACGAACAGGCCGATCATCGTACCGATGGCCACGGCCAAAGCCGTTATTTCAATGGTGACCAATGCGCCGACTAAGAGCAGCGGCAGATGATCCGTGATAAGGCTGAAATCAAAACTCATGACTTTAAGGGAAAGAGAAAATAAAAAAGTACATCAGCCCGGGCCGATGTACTCTTAAAAACCTAAACCAAATTATTCAGCGACTTGGAACCACTTCTCGTGGATCTTCGCGAAGGTGCCGTTATCGCGGATCTGCTTAAGACCTGCATTGAGCTTATCGAGCAGCTCCTGATTGCCCTTCTTCACGGCAATGCCGTACTGCTCGGAGGTAATCATTTCGCTCATCTCGATGATGCCTTCAGCATGCGAGGTGGCTAAGTAGTAAAGGTTCACCGGACGGTCATTCACTGCGCCGTCGCAGCCGCCGGCCTTCAGCTCATTGAACACTTCAGACTCGTAGTTGTAGCTCTTAGAGTTGCCGCCTGACAGCTCGCCGGCCTTTTCAGCACCGGTGGTGCCGATCTGACCGCAGAGCACGGAGCCCTTTAAGTCAGCTAAGGTCTTGTACTTATCCTTATCTGCAGCGCGAATTAAGACGGACAGGCCGGAGTTATAGTACGGAGCGGTAAAGTCCACGCGCTCAGCACGCTCTGGGGTAATGGTCATAGCGGCGATGACGGCGTCGATCTGATTGCTCAGTAAGGAAGGGATCAGCGCATCAAAGCCCATGTTCATGATCTGCACTTCAAAGCCTGCAGCCTCGCCGACTGCGCGGATGATGTCCATATCGTAGCCGACTTCCTTGCCGCCCTCGCCCATGAACTCGAACGGAGCATAAGTAGCTTCGGTGCCGACGCGCAGCACGTCAGCGGCCTGAGCGGCAGAAGCCGCGCCGAAAGATAAAACCGCGGCAGCAGATAAGACCTTAACTGCCTGCATAAATTTGGACATGTAATTCTCCTGAAAAATAAAGCAGAGCGGCCCAGCTGCCGGACTGCGCTAAATTTTTTGCGATTGTAGCATGTTTTTACCGGGCTTACGGCGCTTTTTGACTTTAGAAAAACGCGGATTTCTGGCATGATCACGGCAGTGCATTTACCCTGCAGGAGCAGCAAATTGAGCATTAAAAATATTGTTTTTGATTTCGGCGGCGTGCTGATAGATTGGGATCCGCGTCACTTCTACAATAAGGTCTTCGGCGACCCTGAAAAAGCGGACTGGTTTATTGAGAACATCTGCACCTCTGAGTGGAATGCGCAGATGGATGCCGGCAAGCCTTTTGCCGAGGCGATTAAGGAAAAACAGGCTGAGCATCCGGAATATGCTCATGAAATCGGGCTGTATTACGAAGGCTGGCCGCAGATGATCGGCGGCGAAATTCCTGAGGGCGTTGAGATCCTGGAGAGACTGCATAAATCCGGGCAGTTCCATTTATACGGCCTGACCAATTGGTCGCATGAAACCATCTGGTATGCGCACGAGCATTTCCCGTTCTTAAAGTACTTTGAAAAGATCATCGTCTCGGGTGAGGAGAAGATGAAGAAGCCTGAGCCTTTAATCTTTGATCGCCTGCTGCGCAAAACCGGCATTGCCGCGCGCGACACCGTGTTCATCGATGACACGCTGCGCAATGTGCGCGCCAGCCGCGCCATGGGCATCGCCGCCATCCTGTGCGACGACTTTAATAAGGTTAAGCGCGAACTTACCGCCTGCACCGGCTTTAAGTTCGACTAAAACCAATATGCCCCCGGGCATGCGCCCGGGACCGCAGCCCTGACAGTCAAAATTACGCCGACAGGCTGCAGCTTATCTGCAGCCTGCGGCACAGGGCTGACTTAGAGCGCACAAAGTGCTTAAGTCGATGAAATCAGCGATCCCATCATCTCGTCCACGGTGGTTAAGACCTTGGAATTCATTTCGTACACGCGCTGGGCGGTAATTAAATTGACCAGCTCCGTGGTGACCTTGACGTTCGAGCTCTCCAGCATGCCCTGACGAATGGTGCCCATGCCGTCCTCGCCGCCGATCCCCTGCTGCGGCGCGCCCGAGGCTGCGGTCTCAATATAGAGATTGTCGCCGATAGGCTCTAAGCCTGAGGGATTGATGAAGTCCGTCACCGTGATCTGCCCTAAGTCCTGTCCCGCCGGATCATCGGGCAGCTGCACGGAAACCTGCCCGTCCTGACTTACCGTGATGCCCACAGCGTTTTCCGGCACCTGCATCTGGGGCAGGAGCGGATAGCCCTGCGCGGTCACAATGGTGCCTTCCTCATTCTTGGTAAACTGACCGTTGCGGGTATAGGCGGTGGTGCCGTCCGGCATTTCAATTTCAAAGAATCCGCGCCCCTGAATCATCAGGTCAAAGCTGTTATCCGTGGTCTCCACATCGCCCTGATTGAAATCCTTCTGCGTAGCGACTACGCGCGAGCCGGCGCCCAGCATTAAGCCTTCAGGTAGATAAGCATCCGCAGTCGAGCGCCCGCCCGGCTGATTGACCTTTTGATAGAGCAGATCTTCAAAAATAGCGCGGCTGCGTTTGTAGCCCACGGTCGAGGCGTTGGCTAAATTATTGGATGTCACGGAAATATTGGTCTGCTGTGCATCCAACCCGGTCTTACTGATCCACAGTGCAGGTATCATAATTCATTCCTCCTAGCTGTAGCGCAGCAGCGTATTCTGCTGTTGATCCATTTCCGACGCGGTCTGCATCATTTTGACCTGCGTATCGTATTGCCGCTGTATGCGAATTAAATTGGTGAGCTCTTCCACCGGATTGACATTCGAGGCCTCAAGCATCCCGCTGTCCACCTGCACGGTATTGTCGTAGGCTAAAGGATTGCCGTTCCGGCTGTGAAAGAGGCCGTCGTAGCCCTTTTCAATAGCCTGACGATCAAAGCGCACCAGCTTTAAATTGGCAAACTCCTCCACCACATTGGCATCCGCGCCCTGCGGCCGTCCGGAAATAGTGCCGTCGCGATTGATCTGCAGCCCCTCTAAATCCTGCGGCAGCTCAATGGGCAGGCCGCCCTCATCGAGCACCTCAAGACCGGTGGTGGTCCGCAGCTGTCCATTGCTGTCGATCATCAGGCTGCCCAAGCGGGTATAGGCCTCATTGCCCTCCTTGTCGCGCACGGCCAGCAGGCCGTCCCGATCGCGAATGGCAATATCCAAAGCCCTGCCCGTGGTCTCCACTGCCCCGGGATCCAGGTTGTAGCCCGGACGCTCGGTCATGGCAAAGGCGCGCGTGGGATAGGCATTGGCAAAAACAGACATAGCGCGGCTGTTTTCAAAATCCGCCTTAAAGCCCGTGGTATTGGCATTGGCCAGATTATTGCTGCGCACTGCCAGGCTGTGAAAGT
Organism: uncultured Succinivibrionaceae bacterium; assembly: GCA_944389865.1. Lineage (GTDB taxonomy): Bacteria > Pseudomonadota > Gammaproteobacteria > Enterobacterales > Succinivibrionaceae > Avisuccinivibrio. The sequence goes on along the minus strand of CALXNX010000042.1, from coordinate 6,645 downwards.
TCTCTTTCGCGCCTGACATCGAAATCCAAAGCAGCCTGTCCATGATTAAAATCCTCGGTGAAAAAACCTATACCCAGCAAAGCAACAGCTGTGCCAATGCATAAACCACCAGCTGTTAGTTTCAATTAATTAGTTGTAATTACGTAAAAAATTTGAGGTCAAAATCCAGTTAAAAATCTGCTGCAGCAAACAGATCGCTGGGATCTGCACTGGATAGCGCTGGGTCAGCCGGATTTTTGACGGGAGTTTTCGGTCGATGCGGTCAAAATGATCTGGAGCAGCACTCCATCAAATTAAGGACGCAAAATTTGCTGATGGGCGCCCTGGATGACGAACCTGCGCTGAGAGACTGAAAATGCGCTCCGGGAGGCAGGCGGCAAAAAGCTCACGGCCTGAGGCGGCAATTTTTGCCGCCTCAAGCTGTGCTCCCCTGTCAGTGTATTTTTACTGAGAGAAATTAAATTGAAATCTCCGACACCTTGCCGATAGAGACCTCGCCGCCGCCGATCAGCGACAGGATGGTATCAGAATAGTTCTTGCCTAAGGTCACCGAGCCGATAGTGGCGTAAGTCTTCACCGGAAGCGAAGTATTAGCGCCGTTCACCATGGCCGTAGCTTCAATGGTGTAATTGCCGGCCGGGAACATGGTGGAAGAGCCGTCTTCAGCGGTCGACTGCACGCCGTCCCAGACGAAATTCATCTGATCGCTGCCGGAGGCTGCGCCGTATTCAGCCACCACCTGACCGGAGGCATCCTTAATCACTATCTTGATGTCCTCAGCGCCGTCACCGGCATCGACCTTAGCCATCACCGGATTCTGACCGTCAAAATAGGCCTCCTGACTGTCCACCAGAACCGATCTGCCCACTAAGGAGGATGCAGTTAAGGCGGAGCTGGAGTTGACCGCGGAGATGATGTCGGTTAAGCCTTCATTGATGGAGGTTAAGTTTTCCACCATGGAGAGCTGCGACATCTGCGAAACCATCTGATTATTATCGACAGGAGAAGTCGGATCCTGGCTTTGCAGCTGGGTAGTCAGCAGCATTAAAAAGTCTTCCTGATCAAGATACTGATCATTAGTTTTCTGCGCAGCTGCCTGCTCAGAAGCAATATATGATTCAGTCTTGCCGATAGAGCTGTAATCAAAACCGCTGTTATTAACTGATGCCGCCATAGCAAATCTCCTTGCCAATTCGTGAGTCTGCCGTTTCAGCAGGCTCTGTACTCTTAATTCAAGATCTGTGCCAAAAGAACATGACCTTGAAAAGCCAAGCTGCCAAGCCTGATAGATCCGCTTTTTTCGGCCCTTTACACCCGTGCGGTTTGCTGAGTACAGATGCATCTTAGCACGGGCGCGTACAGCTGCACCGGCAAAATCTGCCGCGGCAGAGAACAGCTGGACTTTGCCGGCTTAGGACGTGACAGCTCTGCCGCTTGACAGCTTTTGCAGCAGGCGCTATAAAACCTTAAAGGCTTTGCCATAAGCGCAATCAAGAAGGAGTTTTTTATGCAGCAGTATTTACAGGATGTGCCCTTAGAAAAGGCCTACCGCCTGCTTAATTTAGGCGCGACCGCCTTAATTTCCGCCGCGCACGACGGTAAAGAAGACGTTATGGCCGCAGCTTGGAACTGCGCTTTGGACTTAAATCCCTGCAAGTGCACAGTGGTGATCGATCATACGCACTACACCCGGGCGCTGATGGACGCTGACGAGTACTTTGCCGTAAGCATCCCCACCGTGGGCATCGTACGGGAAGTGATGAAGCTGGGGACGGTGAGCAAACACGACGATCCGCTGAAGTTGGAGCACAGCGGCGCGAAGTTCTTTAAGCTTGACGGCTTTGACATGCCCTTAGTGGAAGGCTGCGCGGGCTATCTTATCTTCAAGAAGATCTCAGAGCCGCACAATGAAAAAACCTACGATCTCTTCATCGGCCAGTGCGTGAAGGCTGCGGCTGACAGCCGCGTGTTCCGCGACGGTCACTATCATTATGCAAAGGCAGATCCGAGCCTGCGCACACTGCATTACGTAGCAGGCGGGCACTTCTTTGCCTTAGGGGAAGAAGTGATGCTCGACGAATACGGCTTGGATTAAGCCTGCCATCCTCAGCGCGCAGCCGCAGCGCTGCGCGCCTAAGCTCCCACGATTAAATAATCTTTGACCTTCGTGCGTTTGAGACCCAAAGGGATCTGACGCACATCCTGCTTTACCTTTTTGAGCAAATCGCAGACAGCCTGCGGCGCAGGATCGGCATGGCAAGGCACCAGGACCATAATGATGCTGTCCTTAAACTGCGTAAAGATCTGCTGCAGAGCTGCAGCATTGCCGGGCCCGTCAAATACTGAAGGCTCTGCGGCAAAGCGATGAGACGGATCGCCTGCCATAAAGTTCACGCCCTGCCAATTGCGGGCCAGCCCTTCCATGAAATGACAGGACTTTAAGAGATCTACGGGCGGCTGCTGCAGGGGCGGATCTAAAAATACCAGATCAGGATGCATCCCCTGACATTTCATAACATCAAGACAGCGGGCCTGATTGTCCCTGCTGTTATCAAAGACAGCGGCATTGAGCTCTGCGACGCAGTTTAAAAAAAGAGTCGAGAGCGGCAGCGCCATTTCCTTAGTATTCCTGCCGGCAAACCCCGGCTGGGCAAAAGAGCCCTGCGGGCGCTTGCGCTGACAGGCGATCATCAAGGCGCTCACAGCCAAGGCGCGTTGATGCGGATCAGTAAGCGCGGATATATTGGTGCGGACATTATCAATCAGCACATTGTCGGCATCACTGAAAAATACCCCGGCAAAATGATCGGCGACAAAATGATCGGATAAGTCAGAAGGCTGCAGCAGGGCAGCGGCCTTGCGCTCTGAAAGCACCGCCCTGCTGTTCTCCACTAAAGCCTGAGCCAGCACGGCCGCCATATGCAGCACATCAGAGCACATCACCTGCTTGCCGCGGCTCTTAAACATATAAGCGACTGCGCCGCTGCCGCAGCAGGGATCTAAGACAGTCTCAAACTGATAAGTACGGGCGATCTCCCAGATTTCCTTAACGCAGCGCTCGCGGGAACCGGGAAACTTGATGCGCGGATAAGCATCCTCATGCTCGTACTGCGGCTGCAGGGAAAAAAGATCAAAGCCGCCTGCGGCTGCTGCTGCAGGAGCTGCGGTCTCCGCAGCAGCCACCTCTTTCTTGTCAGCAAACAGATCTTCAGACTGCACTTCATCATTTGCTTGGGCGTCCAAAGACTCTGTATCCTGTGCCTTAACTGCGTCAGGCAAAATGAGCGGCTCAAGCGGGGCCGCAGTCAGCTCAAAGGACGATCCCGCCTCTGTGCGCTGTGCTTGAAAAGTCATTGGCCGCGGCTGCAGCTTAACATCCTGCAAATCAGGATCGCATGCGGTTACTGGATCAGGCGCAGGCTCTGCGTGCTTCTCTGCTGCCTGCATCTCAGTTTGAGGCAGCAGATCTGAAGCCTCAGCCGACGGTTCAGCAGCTGCCGCGTCTGCCTCATTTATTTCAGGATCAGCACTTGCCGGAGCCAGCTGTTCTGTGCCCTGCTCCTCAACACCTTGAACTTCAAAGGCCTCAGTTTCATTAGCATCTTTTGCCGGCACCGCCGCTGATGCGTCAGCCGCATGGTCCATATCCTCAGCGCAGGCAGGATCTGCCCTGCCAGCGGCCTTGACATCAGTCTCCTGAACTTCTGGGCCATCCGCTGCTGCAGGCCGCGCTTCTTCATGGGACGGCACAGAGCTGAGAGCTTCAGGAGCTGCCCCTAGATCAAGTGATTCAGCTGCCGACCCGTCAGCTGTATTAATCGCCGGATCTGCACCTGCCTTTTCGATCTGATCTGCAGGAGGAGCCGGATCCGCCTGATGCTCAGCTGTCGGCACAGCTGACTTCTCAGTCTGTGCTTTGCGCTGTCTGCGCAGCGCTTTAGGTTCTGATTTCTCCACAGGCTCCGGCAGTTCCGGCGGGTTTAATTGGGTGTGCGGCGCAATGGTGATGATCAGATCTTCACCGTTGCGGGTATCCGCGCTGCGTGAAATCGGACGCTTGCTTTTAACCAGTTCAATCTGCGCCGGAGCATACCACTCTTTCACCACCGGATGATTGGAGCTGGTAAGCAGTACCGTGCAGCCTAAGGCGCTTAAGCGCGCTGCTTCCCGAGCTAAGGCCGCGTGATCGCGCAGGCTGAAATTGTCCTTAGTAAAGCTGGTAAAGCCCTGCGCAGAAGCTGCCGGCAGATACGGCGGATCTAAGTAGATAAAGTCCCCCTCTCGAGCGTACTCCTGCAGCACCTGCCTAAAATCTGCGCAGATGATGGTCACCTGCTGCAGCGCCTGAGATGCAGCGTAAAGCAGCTCCGGAGCGCAGATGCGCGGATGAGCATAATTGCCGAAAGGCACATTGAAGATCCCCTGCCGATTGACGCGATAAAGACCGTTAAAGCAGGTGCGGTTTAAATAGAGCATGCGCGCTGCAGCCTCTGCCGGAGGCAGCTCTTCCCAGCGCTGTCCGCGCACCGCATAAAACATCTCGCTGGTATTTTCGTATTGGGTCAGCTTTGCGATCACCGCATCCGGATCTGCTGCAATCTGCTGATACATATTAATCAGCTCGGGATTGCTGTCTGCAAGCACCGCCTTTTCAGGCCGCAGAGCAAAGAACAGCGCGCCGCCCCCTAAAAAAGGCTCAATATAGGTACCGCAGTCCTTGGGGATCTTGGGAAGAAGATCCGGCAATAACTGCGTCTTGCCGCCGGCCCACTTTACGATAGGCTTGGCGGTGATAGTTTGAGCTGCTGCGCTGTCCTGCATGATGCATCCTTTAGTTCCTGGAAAACTGTGCATTAATAATAGCGCGTCAGCTGCAGGTTAACCATGCACCGAGCCTGCCGGCGCACCTGCAGTGGGATTTAGATCTCCTTTAAGAAAAAGCGATCCATGGCGTTATGCTCGGTGGGGCAGGGCTGTTCCACCCGCCGATAGTGAAGCTTTCCATACAGGGCGACAGCCGCCTGCAGTCTGGAGTGGGTTTCTAAATACAAGCGCTTATAGCCCATGAGCCTGGCGCACGCTTCAATCGTCTCCATCAGGCCGCGGCCGCGGCCGCGGCCTTTTTGATCATCTGATAAATACAGTTTCTGAACCTCAGCGCAGTCCGGAAGGCCTGGAAATTCAGCCAGCCCCACGCCGCCGCAGATCCTGCCGTCTTGATCTAAGGCCACTAAGTAAAGGCGCTGATCAGGCTTTTCCTGATAAAAGGCGCTTAAATGATCGAGCTGCGGATCGTAGTAAGCGGTGCCGGGAATGGCCAGATCAAAGCTCTCCAAATTAGTACGCACCAAGGCAGCGACCGCCGCGTCATCGGCGGCAGTAATAGGACGCATGCTGACTAAATTCAAGGTTTTGACGACATCAATGGGCATTCAGCGCTCCTTTGCAATACTTGCTTCAGGCTCAAGCGACAGCAAAGCAGCTTTTGCCCGCTTGGCAAACGAAGCGGTACCAAAAGACCCGGCCTTACCGTTTAATCTCTGGGCCAGTAGGTTGTAGAAAGTCTGCCGCACTTCAATATTAGGGCAGTTAAGCCTGACTTCTCCGGTATCCACAATGGAATCTGCAAACGTAAGATACCCGGCCTGACTTAATAAGAGTGGTCAAGCCTCCGTTCTATGCCCCTTGAAGACCTCTCCTAAAAATCTTCCCCGTGCGGCTTGACAGCAGGGTCACTCATATAAGCTTGTAGAACTTAACATATTTCAAACTTTGGAATATGAGCTGATTTCCAAAGAAGCCTAAAGAAAATGCTTTAGGCTTCCCTTTTTATGCGAACAGCTAAATCTTAACTTTTACAACCACCTTGACTACCTCACAAGGCTCATCCTTGTAGGCCACGCGCGGCTGATGCGCCTCTTCAGGCGGAACTACGCATAATTGACCGGCCTTTAAAACCACAGTGTCATACACTTCAGGGGCTTCAAAAAACACTACGTCATCAGCTTTCTTATCCTCAGTGACTTTTAAGCCTTCGGCCAGACATACATTGAAGGCTTCAACGCCTGAAGCTAAGTACTGAATATCAAAATAATCATAATGAGCTTCAAAACGGCACTTATCAAAAGCTGAGGTGGTATAGCGCTGCACTAAAGCAAAAGCGCCGTCACAAATCTCATAGCGTCCGTTCTCCAGCTTATTCACGTCATGATCAGCAAGCCACTGATAGCATTTCTTAAAGGTAGCGGAAAGATAATCATATTTAGAAGCCAATTGTACCGATGTAGCTAACATCCTTGTATCTCCTTGCAAAAGCGCAGACAGTGCGCACAAAAAAACTTTTGATTATCTTATCTCTTATTGCGCCGCGTTTTAAGCAAAACTACAGATCGCCCCTGCTGAACTGTGAGCTTTACCCTTTTTATTCCGCGATCATGCACCGGATCACAGCACTTGAACTGCGCGTTACTTCGCCAGATTAGACAAAATAACACTGATTCTGCAGCTGAGAACCTGCCGCTGCTGAGCCTTACAGCAGGCACCATCATTAACATTGATGATCTATAAGTGCGTGACCTACTCCCCACCTTGAAGAAGGTGGGGCTTCTTCGCGCTCAAGACTCCTGTTGGAGCCAGTATCAACGC
>CALXNX010000041.1 GCA_944389865.1 uncultured Succinivibrionaceae bacterium | reverse complement strand
AAGTGAAATGCAGAGATGCCGATGGTAGTGCCGCGTACGTCGGTGCGAGAGCAGGTAATCGCCAGGCTCACCCTTTTCTGAAAGCATTGCCTCACCGCAGTGCTTTCGCCGTTTTTAGACACAGTAAATTTACAGATCTAAATTTTAATTTAATCGCAAATTTATCCTGCAAGCCGTTCTGCACCATGCAGAACGGCTGTCTGAGTATCTATCCGCAGTCTTTTAGATCGCAATCCCTGCCTGCTCACAGATCTTATCGATCATGGCAAGCTCCTCGGCAGTAAAGGTCAGCTGCTGCGTGCATGCGATATTTTCCTGCAGCTGCGAGACCTTTGAGGCGCCGATCAGCACGCTTTGCACCTGCCCGTCGCGCAGCACCCAGGCAAGGGCCATCTGCGCTAAGCTCTGGCCGCGCGCCTGCGCTAAAGCATTCAGCTGTGCAATCGCTTCATGCCTTGCATTGACGGTATCGGCCTTGAGGAAGCGGCCGTCAGTGATCACGCGGCTGTCGGCGCTGATGCCGTCTAAATAGCGTGAGGATAATAAGCCCTGCGCCAGGGGTGAGAAGGCAATAATACCCTTGCCTAATTCCTGGGCCGCCGCCTTCAGGCCGTTGTGCTCAATGGTGCGGTCAAAAATCGAGTAGCGATTTTGATTAATCACAAAGGGCACATGCAGCTCAGCTAAGAGCGCGGACGCTTGGCGCAGCTGTTCGCCGCTGTAATTGGACAGACCTGCATATAAGGCTTTGCCCTGCTGTACCGCGCTGGCCAGCGCCCCCATGGTTTCCTCTAAGGGAGTCTCGGGATCGGGACGGTGGTGGTAGAAGATATCGACGTAGTCAAGTTGCAGACGCTGAAGGCTCTGATCGAGGCTTGACAGCAAATACTTGCGTGATCCCCAGCTGCCGTACGGACCCGGCCACATATCGTAGCCTGCCTTGGTGGAGATGATGAGCTCATCGCGATAGGGGCGCAGCTCCTGCTTAAGGATCTCACCGAGATGGGTTTCAGCGCTGCCCGGAGGCGGACCGTAATTATTGGCCGCATCAAAATGGGTGATGCCGGCATCAAAGGCCGCGCACAGCAGCTCCTTCATATTGGAAAGAGGGAAAGGCTCGCCGAAATTGTGCCAGATCCCTAAAGAAATGGCCGGCAGTTTGAGTCCGCTGCGGCCGATGCGGTTATAAGGCATAGCAGCATAGCGCGCTGCGTCAGCTTGATACATGCGTTTTCTCCTGTGAAAAGTCCCGCGGCCTGATAGTAAATACCGCGGTGGTGCTGGTATTTATTCTAACAGCAAAGAGTCAGCTCAAGCTTTCAGCGCGGATAAAGGGTGAAATCGCGGCCCTTCAGGCGCAGGAAGTCGGTGTTTTGAAAACGCACCACCAGTGCGCCTTCATTTTCACTGACCAAATACGTCGGAGCCAGATCATCGGTCAAATCCTGCAGCGCGGTGCCGCCGCTGAAGTAATTGGTACTGGCGGCGCGGCTGATAAGTTCAGCTAAAGCCTGATAGCTGGTCGGATAGTCGATGGTAACCGGCACTTTAGCCGGAGCTCCCGCCGGCTCCTGCACATTAAAGAATTTAGCAAATACCGGAATATTGGTGATAAGAGGGCTCGGAATATCGCGCAGGCGCGCCATCTGGATCTTATCGCCGGTAAGGGCAGCGCCGTGCTCGGGTACAAATATAAGCAGCGTCGGACGGCCGCTGGCCTTAATTTTGGCCTCAAAAGCAGCCGCTTCATCGAGCAGGAGCTGAGCGCGCCTGCCCCAGCGCTCATTGTGATTGAGGCCTTTATCGCTGCCGTCGGCGGCTTCATTGCCGTCATGCAGGGAGACGAGGTTGAAGAGCGCAGCGCTGCGGGACTGCGGGTGGGCGCTTCTGTCTTTCAGATAGGTGCTGAAGATGTCCTGATCGGCAAAAACAGGCTCGCCGTCAAAAGAGTAGTAGCGCTCCCGGCAGTCGCGCTGGGAGCTCAGGGCGGCGGTAAAGCCGGCGTAATCGCGCAGCCCCTGCAGATAATTGCCGAAGCGCCCGGAGTGATCCATGTAGAGCTGCGGGACAAAGCCTAAATGCTCTAAGCGTGAAAACAACTCGCACTCTGAGTTTTGGGAATAGAGTCCGCTGAACTCGCTCTGGCCGCAGGCGCTGCGCAGCAGGCGCAGAGTGGCGGGGCCTGAATAGGAGGTGGCGCTGTTAAAGGCGCTGAAGGTGATGTCCGCGTCGGCAAAGAGCGGATGCCCGCTCAGGCCTGCGGTTTCCAAATCCGAGCGGCTTAAAGAGCAGATGTTGAGCAGAATTATGTCAAAGGGGACGTTTTGGGCGTCAATCTGGGACGGAAACTCCACACGTCGGGCCTTTTCATAGGCAAAGAACTCAGCGGTAAAGGCTGCCGCGCCTTCAGGCGAGGCCGGCCCGCTCTGTACTAGACTGCTGTGCCCGGCCTGAGTGATCTGCTCCTGCACCGGCATTTGTCCCAGACTGTCGATGCCCTGCTGGGCCGTCAGCATCTCGGGGCTCTCGGAGGGCTGCAGCAGGCTGATATAAGGAGCTGCGCACAGATAAGCGATGCCGCATATAGAGAGCGTCGTAAAGCGCAGATAATCCTGCAGCACCAAAAAGGCCAGGATCACGGCGGCGACGACTGCGACATAGCTCCAATTGATCATTGAGAGGATAAAGTCCAGCACAAAGGACAGCGAGAAGTCGGTGACCCCTGCGGCATTGGCGCTGAAAGCGTCAAGCGAGGGCAGGTAGCTTTGGGAGTAAAGCAGCGCCAGACCTGCGGCGATGCAGATGACCTGCCGCAGATAATGCAGATACCGCCATTTAAGCGGCAGGCATAAAGCTGCAAGCAGAATGATGTTGGGCAGCGGCCGAAACTCAATTAAATTGGAGAGGGTGAGCAGCAGCACCAGGATATAGTAGACATTCCACCACGAGATAGCGTGCAGAGCGCGGTACTTCATGCCTTCTTCTCCCCTGCCTTCGCGACTAAAGGTCCTAAGGGCTTAAAGGCGCGCTTGACGCGCAGCTGATAGTGCAGCCAGGTATAAAAAGCTGCGGATTTGCTGATGAAAAACCAGCCTAAAGGCATGCCGATGATAAGACCCAGCGTAAAAATCAAAATAATATCGCTGAAGTTAAGAAAGTCGTAGCGCATTTTATTACCTCAACTTAACCCAGTGCGGCTCCTGCAGCAGGCGCAGCTGCGTACGCTGATGCCGGGCGGCCTGCCGGCGCTCCTGCGCTGCTGTGCTGCGTGCGGCCAAAAAGGCCAGCCAGGCAGGAGCTTTCCCGGTCATGAGATGATCGAGAGCTGTCCGGATCTCCACGGCATCGGTGAGAGGTTCAATGGTGCTGAAGAGAACCTGCGGGGCGATGGCAAAGACATGGCGCAGCACCATCTCAAGATTATTTGCATGGACGCCTAAGAGATAGATATAGACGCAGTCGGTGAGCGCAGTGCCCAGATCGCCGCGGCGGGTAGGGCGATACTGCGTAAAGGACTGCTTTACAGTAAGCTCCGGGCGCGGCACTAAGCGCAGCAGCGCGCCGTCATGGAAAAAGCTGCCGTAAGAGCAGCTGACGCTGCTCACCACGGCAGCAAAGTCCTGCGGCTGCAGCAGATTGGGAGTAACTGTGACAAGCTTCAGGGCGCTTTCAATGAGCTTAAAGTCGGCCGGGAGCTCGCCTGCATAGACCGCCCGATGCAGATTAAGCACTAAATCGCGGATATAGCCCAGTCCGGCTGCAGCTTCAAAGAGCAGATTAGCTCCGCTTTTGAGCAGGATCTGCTCAGTATGCGAGCGCAGCTGCAGCTGATGCAGGGCGACTATGATTTTAAGCTGATTGCCGTTTTGGCGGCGCAGCTGATATATATACTGCGCAGCACTCAGCACCTCGCTTTCGTGGGAGAGCTCAAAGACTAAAAAGCACGAGCCGTGACGCAGGCCGCAGGCGTAGAGCTCAGCTGCATCCTTAACCACGCTGCAGCTGAGCTCTTCCTCAAAGACCGGGACAATGCGCGCGGAATTGGTGAACAGAAGCTCGTCATCGCTGAACTGCTCTAACAGCGCCGCAGTTTTGACTACTTGGAAAAAGCCGGCCGTATCGATGGTCAGGGTGTAGTACTGCAGAGCATAAAATTCATGCATGGTACGCCAGAACTCAATCTGCAGCCGGCGCTGCGCGCCGTCCGGGAGCAGGGTCATCTTGCCCATTAAATGGGGCTCCAGCACCTGCTGCAGGCGCAGGCCGTCAGCGGTGAGCGGGCCGTAATTGAGCAGCACGCAGGAATAAGTCTGATCGCGGCACCAGCGCTGCAGCTGCAGCAGGATAGTCTGCAGTTCATTGGCATTGACTTCGGTGCGCTCGGGTGCAGGACGCAGCAGGATCACAAAGCTGTGGCGATGCATGCGGCGCTGCAGATATTCATAGATCAGCTGCCAATAGGCGGTGCTGTCAGCAGGTGAAGCCGTAAAGCCCGTTACCGGTACGGGCAGCTGCAGGTCAAAGCGCGCTGCGGCTTCCTTAAGCTCCGGCAGAAGCTCGGGCGGGCACAGCAGCAGATCGCCGGAATTGAGCTTGGGAACCTGCAGCAGCATCTGCATGGTCAGCTGCAGCGCATCCTCGCGGACGGCGCAGTTTAACTCATAGATCCCGGGGGTGGATAAGAGCTGCAGCTTATTGTTAAGTTCGCGGATGCCTAAGGTAAAGAGCATGCAGATCACCTCATCAGCGTTCAGTAAAAGGCACCGGAGGCTCAATGGCCAGCGGCAGATCGCCCAGCCAGGGCTTAAAGCAGTAGTTAAAGAAAAGCCCGGCATACAGCGGCGTATAGCCGTCCGCATGCTGATAGGTCGCATGGGCTCCGATCTGGAAATGCTCGGTGACCCGCCACAGCCCTAAAAGCCGCAGCCGCCCGCTGACGCCGATGGAGGAATCGCCTTCTTCAATGGCGTCGCGATCCTCTAAATGCGCTGCCAAATGGGCTATAGGATAGCGCGGGCTGTCCTCGGTCTTTGCATAAGACAGGCTCAAGCCGGCCTCGACATTAAAGACAAAATCCTCGCGGCGCTGACGAAAAACGGTATTGGGGCCTAAGGAGAAGTACTGCTGGGGCGAATAATAACCGCCCTGACCTAAGGTATAGCCGCTCAAATCGCGCTCAAAATGCCAGTACATGCCAGAGACGCCCCAGCGCAGATCGCGATGCTCTGCATTAATCAGGCGGTGATACCAGCCGCCCATGGCCTTAAAGGCGCTATTGTCCTCCACCTTACGGCCGCGATAGGCCTCGACTGCCAGCTGGCCCCACAAGCCGTCCGCACCGCCCTGATCGGCTGAGAAATTCAGGGCCGCGCCATGGCGGCGCACTGCGCCGAAGCAGGTTCCGGCGCTGCATTGGCCGGCAAAGGAGAGCTGCGAGCTGGTGACCGGGCGGCGGTAGATCGCAGGCTCCAGGGAAAACTTGTCAAAGTCAAACTGATAGGCCAGCCCGCCTAAGATGTCATTATCAAAAACAAAGCCCTGCGGAGCGGTGCCTATATCAGCAGACCAGCTGTCATCCTGATAGGCAAAAGCTCCGGCCAGGCCTTGATCGCTCTGACTGCCGTCCGGGCTGCCTGAGAGATAAGTCTGCCCGAACTTGCTGCCGTAAGGCGCGGGACTTAAGCTGCCGCTGTCCAAATAAATGTGATCGGCAATCAGCGTGCCGCGCCCGGACCCCATGGGAAAGGACAGCTGCAGGGTGGAGGTCAGAGCGCTGAGATCAGAATAGCCGCTCTCACCGCTGTCGCGGCTGAAGGTGCTGCCCATGCGCAGTTCCACATTCTGCTGTTGATAGAGCTCAGCGGCTGACGAGCGCAGCGAGCTTAGCAGCCACTGCGGCTGCGCGGCGGCGGCCTCAGGCAGCGGGGTAAAGGAGCTCAGGCTGTGTGTAAAGGCCGCATCATCATCTAAAGCACCCGGATAGACTCCGGCTGCCTGCAGCCCCTGCTTAAAGGCCCGGAGCGCCTCCTGAGGGGCATCGATATCAGCCTGCGTGCGCCCTAAAGCGCGGTAGAGCACGGCCAGATCTTCAGTCCGTTCCGTCAGCGCAGGATCCTGATGCTCCTCCTGTGCTTCCATCTGCTCAATTTTGGCCTGCAGCACTTGAAGAGCCGACTGCGGACCATGAATTTGCCCGAGCTTGGCTGCCAGCTCGCCTGCCTCGCTGCTGTTAAGCCTGCTGAGGGCGGCAGGTGCAGTTAAAGCCTGCAGCTGTGCGCTCTGCTCTGACAGCGGTACGCCGTAAGCGGTTCTGACGCGCACCAGGGCCAGCTGTGCACGCGGACCGTAGTCCGGATCACGGCTTAAGGCATGGTACTGCCTGGCGCTGAGCTTGAGATCTCCAGCGCTTTCGGCGCAGGAGGCGTAAAAATAGCGCATATAGGGCTCTAAAGCGCTGCTGTACGGGCGCAGCCGCTCCAGCGCAGCCGGGTAATTGCCGGCATCGGCGAGCTTCGATGCTTCCCCGTAGGCAAGTTCGCGCTCAAGGCGTGCTTTGAGCTCTAAGCTTTGGGCGTCGCGCGCGGTCGCGAGCAGCTGCAGCGCCTCCTGATCTTGCCCCAGCTTCACTAAGATCAGGGCATGCGGATAGCGCGCCGCGCTGTCTGCACCATCGGCGCTTGTAGAGAACAGTTCCAGCGCTTCATCCGGGCGGGCGTCTGCAATTAAAAGCTCAGCCACGGTATAGCGATCCCACGGGTCGCGGGCTTTAGTTTTAAGTTCAGTTAAAAGCCGGCTGCGCTCAGCACTGTGCGCCGGCAGCTGCTGTACACGGTTTAATAGGGTCTGCAGCTGCAGGCGGCTGAGTTTATTTATCAGATCCTGCCGATAGGCAGCGCTGATCCCGGGACTTTGCAGTGCGCGCTGCAGATAATGCTCGGCCTCCGGCATTCTGCTCTGCGCGGCTGCAATATCAGCAAGGGCGCTTAAAGCCACAGCGCAGTCCTGCGGGCGCAGCGCGCAGGCGCGCTGATAATGCCGGGCGGCGGCGGCCAAATCGCCGGTATTTTGGGCCCTCTCGCCGGCATCAATTTCCTGCCAGTACTGACCGTCCTGCAGCAGCGCCTGCAGATCCTGCAACTGCTCATCCGTGGCGGCAAACTGCTGTGCGTCCTTTAACAGCTGCATGCCCTTTGTGCGGGTCACGCCGGTATAGAGCAGCGAGACGCCGCGCGTGCGCAGATAGTCAAAGCAGGTTTGGGCGTACAGGCGCGCCGCTTCGCGCGCGGCAATGGGGTTTAATTCCTGATCGGCGCTGATGTCCTGCAGACAGCGCAGGGCTTCAGGTCTTTTGCGGTCAATCTTCAGCATAAAGCGGCACAGGAGGGTGCGGCTTTGCGGATCGAGAGCGGTTAAATCAAAGCTTTGCTTAAGATTCTGCAGACTGCGTTCATAATCCTCCTGCGGGGCATTGAGCGAGAGCAGCTGCGTCAGCGTTGACTGCAGCATGGTGTGGCTGGAGCTTAAAATAAAATCGGCGGCGCGGCACAATCTGCCTTCCTGCGCTGTGCAGATCTCAGTGCGCAGCGCCTGCAGCTCCGCCGCCGGAGCCTGCTGCTGCGCGCGCACGCGCAGAAGCTCCAGCTTAAGTCCGCTTTGCTGCGGGCTGAGCAGGATGAGGCGGCGCAGCGCTGATTCCTCGAGGCTGAGATCGTACTGCGCCCGGGCTGTTTCCAGCTGGGTGTAGAGCCACTGCTGCGGATCTTCACTGCGCGGCAGGGGACTTAAGGCCCCGGCTGCTGCGCCGGACCACGACAGTATGAACAGGAGCGCAGGCAGCGTGCGCTGAAAGAGGAATTTCATGGATCCTGCCTCGGAAGCATCAGCTGTCCGCTGCGGTCAAAGTACCAGCGCCCTTCATCAAAGCCTAAGGCAAAAAGGGTCAGTACATTGCCGTAGTAGCGTTTCGGGATCATGCCGCTGCGATAGAGCTCGGTGCGCAGCAGCGCCGCGCTCTTATCGGTGCGCAGATAGGGCAGGAAGGCGGCGGTCAGATAGTAGGGCCCAATGGCGGCAAAGCTTAAATCATTGACTCCCACGTGCGCAGGCGCTGTTTTGAGCAGCCTCACCGTCTGAATTAACGGGGCGAAATGCTGCCGCAGCTGTAGATAGTATGGATCGCGCTGATCGACCATGCCGGCAAAGAGATAGACCCGGATAGCGTTGTAGGCCCCTTGGGCGGAATGATCGATTTGATAATGGCCGCGCTGGTCAAATACCGCCCAATCCGGTACTGCGCCGTTGGGCGAGGAGCGCAGAATGACGCGCTGCGCGCCGGCGACCGTTTCCTGCCAGTGAGCATCGGCCTGAGCTAAGCGCTTTAGGATAAAGTGCGGATAGTAGCTGGGGTTAAGCTCCAGCGTGCCCTTTTCCTGATCTTCATAGCCGTACATGCCGGGGAGAATGACGAGGCCTAAATGGGAGACGCGCCGCAGCAGCGGGCGCATCTGCTGCAGCAGTTCCATGCCGCGGCGGGTTAAGGTTTCATCCTGCCAAATTCGGCCGCCTTCGAGCAGGCAGTAGGCAATAAAGAGATCAGAGTCGGCAGCGTCATTGTCATCTAAGATGACGTCCTCCCCCTGCTCATTGCGTCCGTAGAGCCAGGCGTAGAGGCCGTCAGGGCGCTTTAATTTACTCTCGCAGAAATTAAGCAGCGCATCAAAGGCCGGGCGGTCATTGGCGGCCAGAGCAAAGAACATGGCATAGCTCTGGCCCTCGGAGGTGGTGATCATGCGCGGATCAGAGTCATCAATGACGCGCCCGTCCTGCATCTGAACTGCTTTAAAATCCTGCCACAGCGGCCAGGAGATCTCAGCTGGGGCCGGAATCACCGGATCAAAATCCTGCGGCAGGTCAGCAGCAGCTGCAGCCATGGAACAAGGCAGCAGGATCAAGCCTGACAGCACCGCGCAGGCATGACGTTTAAAGCTTGATTTTAAGATCATCATCATCTGCCTCCTAATTTGCGCTGCGTCAGTCGGCTTAAGAAGTAGAAGATGCCGGAGGCGGCAATAATGGTGCACAGGAGCGCCAGTCCCACTAAGATCAGCGAGTGAGTGCTGAGGGCGTACCACAGGCGCACATAGAAGGGAATGGAGCCGGCGTAATAGCTCTCTCCTACATCAAAGGACTGCGTGCCGGAGCTGCGGATAATGGCCGTGGACCCCTGCACTTCCTGCAGCTCCCCCGGCTGCGCCAGCTTCTGAGCCAAAAGCCTGCATCCTGCTCTGCCGGTGCAGGATAAGGCCACTACTGAGCGCTCGTCATTAAGCGGGGACTGCATCCCGACCAGCATGGCTGCGCTGTTTTCATTGGCAAAGCCGGTCAGCTGGGCGCTGCTGCGCTGCTCCTTGTCAAGCCAGGTATCGGCCTTAGGCGTGTGAGCGCTGGCCAGGGTGCGGGTCTTTGCGGTCAAAGATCCCGGCAGCGTCTTAGGATCAGCACCTGCCTCGGTCAGCTCCGGCAGGCTCTGCAGCGCCAGCAGATGCTTATCTTCAATTTCAGCGCGCTGCTCCTCGTCGCTTAAGACCTCCGGTGACATGATCTGCACTTTTAAGGCCGGATAGCCGATGACTGCGCCGAAGCGGCCCATTAAGTTGAAGAAGGCGTTGAGGAGCATGCTGTCAGCGTGCGGATCGAGCAGCACGGCGGTGTCCTGCAGATCGGCCATGATGGAGAAAGGATAGGCGCTTTTGACAAACAGGCTTAAATTGGGCATGCGCGCGTAGTGGTAGAAGCCGGTTAAATCGATGGTGGAATTGGGCTCGATTTCAGCCTGATGCACCAAGGGGGCATTCAGGCGGCATTCGTTCAAATTGCCGCCCACGTAGGTTAAGGCGTAATCGAACTCAAAGCTCAAGTCATTGTCGTGATAGAGGGCTAAGGCCGGAACTGAGGCTTCGGCGTCAAAGGGACTGAAGAAAGCTCCGATGAACGGCAGCTCCGACAGCTTGGAGGCAGCATTATCTTCAGGCTGCAGGGGATAGCTTTCCACTAAGGCGGAATTGAATTTAAAGCGCAGCTGCGCCATGGCCGCCGGATCGGGCTTGGTGTAGCGGTAATTCAGACGCAGCGGCACTGTGTCCTTATCAAAGATAAAGAGATCAGGGGGCAGGCGCAGACGCAGATGAATAGGGTACGGGCGTACGCCGCTGGTGGAGAGCTGGCCTGCGTAGCTTACTAAAGACGAAAAAGAAATGGGCTTGGAGGTATCGGTAAAATTGGGCGCATCATAGGGCTGACGCGGTTCAATTTCAGTCAGCTCCGTTACCTCCGCGCGCGGTCCGGATAAGAGTCCATGCCCTAAGGCTAAGGCGCTTGCGGCCGTGATCACATCCTGCGCCGTCGGGCCGCCGATGATGAGCAGTTTGGAAAACTGCGCGTAGGGCAGATCGTGCATAATGATGGTCGGCTGCGTGAAGGGCGGCAGATCCTGGAGAAAATCCGGACGGTTTGCGTTATCGGCAAAAACCACGCAGTGCGCTTCAGCGGGCAGCACATTTAAATACACCGGAAAGTCAATGCCGCGCCAGTCGGTCTGACTGCCGCACCAGGAGGCGAAAATGGCTGCGGCCTGCAGCTGCGCGTAAGAGGGCTCTGCGCTGAAAATTAAGGGCAGCGAGGTAAAGCGGTTGAGCTTAGTGTCCAAAAACGGCGCGGGAAAGAAGGCTAAATCGTTGGCGACGCGGATCTTCTGGGCGCTCAGGCTTAAGGTGGAGCTGCTGTCCACCGTCAGCCACAAAGTGCTGCTCGATAAATCCTCGCAGATCTCGGTGTAGTGGCCGATAAACTCCAGGGTCAGGTCATTCACGTCCTTGAGCAGGAGGGCGTTTAAGGGCACCTCAGCCTGCACGGCTTTGCCGCACTGCTCAGCGCTGATCGCCAGGCTCTGCTGCAGCTGACCGTTTAAATAGACGTTCAGCTGCGATTGGATCGGCAGCAGAGCAGGCGACGGGGTAAAGTTCAGCATCAGCTCTGCCGCAGTTAAAATTTCATCGGCGCGCATGGCAAAGCTGAAATTAAGCCGCGGGCTGAGGCCGGTCATGCGCAGCTCCGCATCAGCAGCATTGTGCTGCAGAGCAGTCAAAGGCAGATTAGTGCGCGCCGGCAGCACCTGCTGCGGGATATAGTCAGGATCAAGTCCGCTTAAATAGGATGCCGGCTCTGCCTGCACGCCGCTAAGTGGCAGGAGGCAGAGCAGAGTCAGGCAGAAGCGACGCATAAAAGATGATGCTGACATTATGCTTTTTTCTCCGCTGAAAATACGGCTGGCGCGGCCGGACGGCGCGGCAGCAGACTGAAGATGAAATCCAAAAGAGCGACGCAGCCCGCCAGGGTCAGGCGCAGCGGCCGCGGGGCAAACTGCAGCAGCTGGTGATAGCCGGTGGATGCAATTTTGATCACGGACACAAAGTTATTGAAATTGGTCTGGGGCGTGGCGGCATCACTGCTCCACAGATCGGCCCGGGCAAAGGTGCACAGATTAAAGCGCTTCTCTTCCTCCAGATCTGCAAAATGCAGCTCTAAGCCCAGACGCTTAGGCATCAGCAGGGTGATAAGGCCTGTGAAGGCATAATACTCAGAGCCGAAGGGCATATAGACCTTAAGGCGGCGGCCGAACTGCAGATGCTGCTTTAAGAGCAGGAAGGCATTGTCGTTAAGTTCAATGCCTAAACCTGACTGCGAGAAATCAGTGGTGGTCAGCTGCAGGCGCAGATTGGCGTCATATTCGATCATCACCGGCAGGCGCCTGGCAATGCGCGGATAGCGGCGCAGCTGTTTTTTCTCCTCTAAAAGCGCGGCCGTACTGCCTAAGATGAGGAGGTTGTAGCCCAGCCAGAACAGATTGAGCAGTATGGAGAAGGTCTCGCCCTGCGGGGAGAAAAACAGCCTGTAGAGGCCGCAGAAGAGGCCGGCAAAGCACAGCCCGATGAGAAGCAGATAGGGTTTGGAGAGGCCCCAGTCAAAGAAGTCGCGCTCAATAATGCCGCCCTTGGCCGTGACGTTGAATTTTCCCAGACGCGGGTTTAATAAAGCCAGCAGCGTAGGCAGGGTGATGTACCACGAGAGCACGGTCTCGTAGATCACCGACCAGAAGGGCAGACGATAGCCCTTTTGACATTCGGTGCTGGTGATGAAGCTGTGGGCCATGTGCGGAATGACGTAGGCCAGGATAGCGAGGGCTGGAGCATAGATCACATAGATGCCGCAGATAAGATAAGGCAGCGGGGCCAGAATGAAAATGAGGCGCGGAATGCCGTGCAGAAAATGCAGCATGGCATTGAGATAGCATATGCGCTGCGCCGGCGTCAGGCCGCGGCCTGACAGCGGATTTTCAAGGCGGAAGATCTGAATCATGCCGCGCGCCCAGCGGATGCGCTGGGCGATATGGGCCGATAAGGTCTCAGTGGAGAGTCCGGCGGTCAGCGGCATGCCGATAAAGGCGGAATTATAGCCAAGGCGCGCCAATTTTAATGAGGTGTGAGCGTCTTCTGTCACGGTATCTACTGCAATGCCGCCGATGCGCTCTAAGGCGCTGCGGCGCATTACTGCGCAGGAGCCGCAGAACATTACCGCGTTCCACAGATCGTTGCCTTTTTGAATGAAATCGTGGAAGAGGCCGTTTTCTGAGGGCAGGGTATGAATATCAAGATTGCGCTCAAAGGGATCCTGGGAGTAGAAATGATGCGGAGTCTGCACCAGTGCGGTATTGGTGTCATTTATCATAATCCCTAAGGTCATCTGTAAAAAGGCGCGCACCGGCACATGGTCGCAGTCAAAAATGGCGATGAAGTCGCCGTGGGTTTTGGTCATGGCGTGATTGATATTGCCGGCCTTGGCATGATTATGCTCGCGGCGCACGATATAGCCGCAGTGCGCTGCCGCAGCAAAATCGCGAAACTCCTCGCGCGTGCCGTCATCCAGGATGTAGACGTTAAGCTTATCTGCAGGCCAGTCAAGATTGAGCGCGCCCAAAACCGTGGGCTTTACCACATAAAGCGGCTCATCGTAGGTGGGAATGAAGATGTCCACCGACGGAAAGTCTGCAGGCTTGAGGGTAATGGGCACGGGCTTGCGCTCCAAGGGAGCTGAAAGCTGTACGTAGCCCAGGATCATGATCACAAAGGTATAGCACTCAGCGGCAAATAAAATCAGCGGGCACAGCGCATCGCCGGCATGCTCTAAATTTAAGGTGCTGCCTGCGCGCCAGAACATATAGCGCGCAGAAATAATGAATGAGATCACCATCAGACAGAGCAGACTAAAATTGGTATGCATGCGCATCAGCAGGAGGGCCAGCTCCAGCATTAACAGGGCAAAAATCAGCTGATAGATAAGGGCTAAGGGCTGTGTAATGCACCACAGTGCCATTGCGGCTGCGGCAGTGCTTAAAATCAGCACTAAAACCGCTGAGCGCATGCTGCGCGGACCTTTTTGCGCCTGCCCCAGATCGGCCAGAAAGCTGTGATAGGCGGTGAGCACTGTCTTTAAGCCCCGGCGCAGCAGCCCTGCCTGCAGCCGCAGCTGCCCGCCCCGGCGTTTGATGGCAGCATAAATCCGGTCATTCAGGCTGTAATGCCTCTCAGAGCGTCCTGCAGGAGTGCAGGTAAGTAAAAACAGCAGCTGCAGCGTCATGCGCAGCGGATCGAGCGGGCGCAGGGCATTGAAATTAACCTGCGGAAAATAACTGCGGCGCCGGCGCAGCAGCTGAATAAAACGCGGATGCTCCAGGCGCAGCACTGACCACAGCAGAGTTAAAAAGAGCCCATTGCAGATAAAGCTGAACGTGCCGGTACAGCTGCGCCGCAGCTGTCCTAAAGCGCGCCCGGGATGATGCAGAGCGTGATACTGCCGGCGCATCAGCCCTCCTCCTCAGGCAGATCGAGTCTGCCTTGAGCCTCTAAGAGCCCGCAGTAAACTGCAAGACTCTCCATGCTCTGCATAAAGGCGCAGTCAGGGTAGGCGGCACTTAAAAATTCATTTTCCAGAACCGCGCGCAGCACATGCTCATCGTAAGGGAGCTGAAAAGGGACGGAGGGCAGCTGATGCTCCGGAGCGCGGATAAACAGCATCACATCCGCCTGCGTGCGGCTGTCCGGATGGACCTGATTGGCAAGGAGCAGCTCATGGGGATGCGGCTGAAAATTCCGCAGCGAGAGCAGCCCGGTCGCATTCGGGCACAGTACGGTAAATACCGCATCGACGCTCGCGGCCGCAGCCTTAGCGGCCGCGCTTGGAGCCGGGCCGCCGTCGATGACTAAAAAGTCCCCGGCAGCCTGTGACAGAATCTCAAGGTCAGAGCGCAGCGGCTCTATCCATGCGTCAGGGGTGGGGGGGGTAATACCCTTTAAAAACAATGATTTAGCGTAGAAAAGCAAATCAGCGCTCAGTTCTATGGCCTCATCGGGCGGAAAGGTCAGCTCCTGGAGAACGGAGAGATTGGCTGAGGCCATGATCTGACTGTTGTCTGCGCACAGACTGCACAGCACCCCCCGCCGGCTCTGACTTAAAGCCAGCGCTAAATTTAAGGCGACCGTGGTAGCGCCGCTGCCCGCGTGCAGGGACTGCACTAAGATCTTAAACATGGCGTGCGGCGGCTGCCTGTTTTAAGGCCGTAGATAATTCGCGCAGCAGGGCGGACTGCGAGAGCATCTGATCCATGCGCTCGCGGCGGTGGCGATCATAATACTGCGGGAATTTAAAATGCTGATTGAGCGCTAAGCGCGCTGCATCAAAAGGAATATCCGGCATAACCCCTTCACGCTGGCTGAGCTTTTCAGCGGTTAAAAGCTGATGAACTTTTTATAGCTGTTTTTAAACTTTTTGTACGCCGGGTATTCTATCAAATCATGGCTTAATTTTACGGAAAATCGATAAGCTTGAGGGCAATGGCAGCACAGGCCTCCGCATCAGCAAGCGCATGATGATGCGCTCCTAAATCAAAGCCGCAGGCGGCCGCTGTCGTCTGCAGCTGATGATTGGGCAGGCTGTGCCCGAAGATTTGCCGGGAGGCCCGGCAGGTGCAGTAAAAGTGATAGTCAGGATAGGGCAGAGAATAGGCTGCCATCACCGCCTTTAAACAGCTCTCGTCAAAAGGGCTGTTATGGGCCGCCAGCGGCAGATCTCCAATCAATGGCTGCAGCTGCGCCCACACGGCAGGAAAATCCGGCGCGTCCGCGGTATCGCGGGCCGTCAGTCCGTGCACCTTGGTGTTGAAATACCGGTAAAAGTCCGGCACCGGGCGGATCAGACTGTAGAACTTATCGGTGATGATGCCGTCATGTACGGTCACCAAGCCCACGCTGCAGACGCTGGAGCGCTGCTCATTGGCAGTTTCAAAATCGATGGCGGCAAAGCTCTTGCCCATGCTTAATCCTTCACGGGCTGCAGATTGCTGGCCTTTAAGTTTTTGGCCAGAGTCTGCAGATTGGCGATGCGCTTTTCATCGCTAGGATGCGTGCTTAAGATCTCAAGGGGCTCTGATCCCTGCGAGGCGGCCATCATTTTCTTCCATAAAGTCGGCGCCGCCTCCGGATCAAAGCCTGCGCGGTAGGCCAGCTCTAAGCCTAATTCATCAGCCTCAGTTTCATGCGAGCGTGAGAAGGGCAGAGTGACGCCTATCTGCGCGGCCTGGCGGCCTAAACCGGTATAGGTGCGATCGACTCCAAAGAGCTCAGCGACGCTGAACAGCCCTTCAGTGACCAGCTGCTGGCTCATCTGCTCACGCGAGTGCTCGCGCAGCGCATGACAGATCTCATGGCCTAAGATCACGGCAATTTCATCATCTGTAAGATCGAGCTGCTTGACGATGCCGCTGTAGACCACGATCTTGCCGCCGGGCATGCACCAGGCGTTTAAGGTGTCTTCAGTGATGACATTGACCTGCCAGTCCCAGTCCCTGCAGTCAGGCCGCAGATTGGGAGCCTGAGCAATCAGGCGATTGGCAATATTCTGCACGCGGCGGGTAAGCTGCTTGTCGGTATTGAGCACGCCCTGCTGTTTGGCCTTGGCGATGATTTCGCTGTACTGCTTGTCCGCTTCAGCATCGAGCTCGGAGCTGGATACCAGCATCATCTGCGAGCGGTTGACTCCGGCCACGCTGCTGCCGGTAGTCTGGGTACAGCCTCCTAAGGCTAAGGACAGAGTCACCGCGGCTGCGGCGGCGGACAGCTTCCAAAATCTGCGCATGATTGATCTCCTTTCCTGCTGACATGCAAAAGACTTAAGAATGACTTTATTATGACGAGCAACAGGCTGCGCTGTAAAGTGAGCAGCGCACAAAATGCGGCTTGCAGATATGAAAAAGGCAGCCGCAGCTGCCCTTTTCACCTCGCGCGTGCTTCTAGCTTAAGTCGCGGGCTAATTCGTACATATCCTCGCGGAACTGATGCTTCATGGTCTCGATGCACTCGATGATGTCATGATGCACTAAGGCGCCGCGCTGAATGCCGATGCAGCGGCCGGAATGGCCTTCATTTAAGAGCTGCACGGCGTAGGCGCCCATACGGGAGGCCAGTACGCGGTCAGACGGGGTCGGAGTACCGCCGCGCTGAATGTGACCCAACACGGTAGCGCGGGTCTCCAGACCGGTGAGAGACTCGATTTCGCGGGCCATCTGATGGACGTCAGTCTGATTTTCGCAGACCACGATGATGGCATGGCGCTTGCCGGAATCAATGCCGTCCTGAATGTCGCGATAGACCTTTTCCTTGCTCCAAGGTCTCTCCGGAACCAAAACAGCTTCCACACCGCAGGAAATAGCGGCACTTAAGGCTAAATCGCCGCAGTGACGGCCCATCACCTCAACCACGCTGATGCGCTTGTGGGAGGAGCAGGTATCACGCAGCTTATCGATGCAGCTGACTGCAGTGGACAGAGCGGTATCAAAGCCGATGGTGGTATCAGTACCGGCAATATCGTTATCGATGGTGCCCGGCAGACCGATGCAGGGATAGCCGGCCTCAGATAAACGCTTGGCGCCCATATAGGAGCCGTCACCGCCGATGACTACTAAGGCGTCAATGCCGTGCTGCTTCATAGTTTCGATGCATTCCTGACGCACTGCTTCCTCGCGGAAGGCCGGGAAACGGGCAGTGCCTAAGAAGGTGCCGCCGCGCTGCAGCATGTCAGAAACCGATCTTCTGTCCAAGCGGGTAATTAAGCCCTCGTGCAGACCTAAGTAGCCGTCATGCACGCCGTATACTTCATACCCGTAGTCGATTGCCGTGCGTACCACCGCGCGGATAGCAGCGTTCATGCCCGGAGCATCGCCGCCTGAAGTTAAAACACCAATCCTTTTAATCGACATTTGCGTGATCCTTTGTTAATTAGGCATTGGCAACTGCAGCTTCAATAATGGCAGTGAAGTCCGGAGCCTTTAAGGAAGCGCCGCCCACTAAGCCGCCGTCGATGTCCTTCTGCTTGAACAGATCCGGAGCAGTCTTGGCATTGCAGGAGCCGCCGTAGAGGATGCGCACGCCCTGAGCGACCTCAGCGTCAAACTGCGCTAAGTAGGCGCGGATCTGCTCGTGCACGCTCTGAGCAATCTCAGGAGTAGCAGTCTTGCCGGTGCCGATAGCCCAAATCGGCTCGTAGGCGATCACAGCCTTCTCAAAGGACTTGATGCCGCATAAATCAATCACCGCCTTGAGCTCAGCCTTGATGACGTCCATGGTCTCCTTGGCCTCGAACTGAGCTTCAGACTCGCCGACGCACAGTACCGGGATTAAGCCGTTAGCCTGAGCGGCCTGATACTTCTGGGCGACATATTCATTGGATTCTTTGTGATAGTCGCGGCGCTCGGAGTGACCGACAATCGCGTAGGTGCAGCCGAACTCGCGCAGCATCACCGGAGAGTTTTCACCGGTATAAGCCCCCTGGGTGTGGATATCGCAGTCCTCAGAGCCCCACTGCAGCTTAGAGCCGGCAGCTAACTGCTCCACCATGCCGATAAACACGGCCGGGGCGCACACAGCAACTTCAGCCTTGCCGGCAGCCTTATTGGCCGGATCTTTCAGCGCGGTGACTAAAGCAGTTACGGAGTCCTTGGTGCCGTTTAATTTCCAATTACCCATTACCAGAGGTGTTCTCATGATCGGTTATCCTCACTTGTCAATTAACCAAACTTTATGCAGCTGCAAGCAAATGCGCCTGTGAAAACGCTTTCACTTTTACTGCCTGAGCCTATTGTATAACAAAAAAGCAGCTGTTTTTCAGGCCCGCGCTTACACGGCTTTAAGAGCCGGTGACGTTTTAAAGCTGCAGGGAGAAAGGCGGCTGATTTTCCGACTAAAAGTTCTGCAGACTGTCCTCTTCCTGCACTGTTACCGCAGTGGCGCTGCCCTGCAGCGCTAAGCGGTGCTGCACATGACAGTGCGAAAGATAATTAACCTTGCGCCGGCGCATATTCATGATTTTCTGCCGACGGCGGGCGCGCTGCACATTTTTCTTCATATTCAGACATCCTTGCTGGTGCATAAATGCACGCTGAGCCTATTGTACTCGCTAAGCTGCATCCGCCCTAAAGCAGGTGCGCAAAATTAGAGCGGCCGCCCATTTTGCCCCATTTAAGGGCTTAAAGTGAGACTTGGCTCACGGCTGCACGAAGCAGTCGGTCGATCGGAATTTAAAAGAAGCAGAAGGGATCCTCGCACCGCGGCTGCAGGACCCAGTCGCCCTTCGCGCTGTCCTCACTAGGCGCTTCTTCATCGGCTTGTGTGCTCTGCTCCTCAGCCCTGCTGCTGAAGCGTCTGCTGCGCCGCCGCACCGGGCTCTGCAGCCGGTCCTTTAAGGATCTGACGCTTAATAAAAAGGCCAGAAGCAGAAAAGGATCATATGCTGTGCCGACGGCGGCAGTATTCAAAGGCTCTTTGGCCAATGAACTCGTGCCGCCAGTGTCGCAGCTTGGCACAGCGGAGGCATAGAGCTGCAGCAGCGCAGCAAGCTTCAGAGATAAAGGAAGATTAGACGTGCAGCAGGAGATCTTCAGAGCGGCAGCTGCGGCAGAAGTGCAGCGCTTGGGCATAAACAGTGCAGCGATGGCAGGCGGCATGGCGGTAAAGGCCGTAAGAGAAGGCTCGGCAGGGAGGGAGGCGGAGTGCGCTGGATTACAGTTAACGCAGGAGCCTTGCCGGAGTGCGGCCGCGGCTGGGGACAGTACGCGGTTGGCTTGGCTGGGCTTCATCGCGAAAGTACTGGTTTTTTTCTGCGCTGCCGCGCGCTCAGTGTGCACGGTATGTTCTGCACTTTGCTGCAGCAGCGCTTCAGTTCGGCGCAGCTCTATCAGAGCATTAAAATCGGCATTCTCCTGGGCAGCTGAAATGCGGGCGCTTAAACTCTGAGCGCAGCGCAGGGCGCAGCTGCCAAATGTGATCTGCATCTGAAGCATCCTCTAAATGGGCAAATGCTGCGGCCAAGGGGAGGCGCAGCCGTTTATCTCTTTAGAGCAAAGGCTGTACCTAAAAATTAATTTATTGAAATTAAAGAGATAAGTATCTAAAATGCATTTTTTTGCGACTGTCCGGGGCGGTGTGGGGCGGCAAGATCTGCCTGCACGCGGCAGAATATGCCGGACTTAGTGCGCTTCTCTGCCCTGAAACAGGGCAGAGTGTAGCGCTTTTCTTTGACAGTTACTTGAATAAAAGCTCTCAAAATCAAAGACATCGTTTTTAAAAATGTAGTAATGTCTCAG
>CALXNX010000040.1 GCA_944389865.1 uncultured Succinivibrionaceae bacterium | reverse complement strand
AGCGTGGGAATGAATGGCTGCGATTTACAGAAAGGTGGCTTTAGGCCTTAGCAGGTATCAGATATCCTACTTTGAGGTTTAAATAAAATATACAATATATTTTATAGTTTTTCAACAACTATTTGCTTGTTGTTAAAAATAAAAAAGCAGGACTAAGCCTGCTAAAAAAGTGGAATAAATTGTTAGAAACGTGCGGTTTTATGGGGAATTAAGGTAAATAGC
This sequence comes from uncultured Succinivibrionaceae bacterium, assembly GCA_944389865.1. GTDB lineage: Bacteria > Pseudomonadota > Gammaproteobacteria > Enterobacterales > Succinivibrionaceae > Avisuccinivibrio. The sequence continues at coordinate 19,900 of CALXNX010000040.1, read as the reverse complement.
AATCGTTTGCGATTATGAGTCAAAGATCACATTTTAATCGGTAGCTTAGCTTAAAATGCGGACGTACTCACATTTTCCAGCCCAACTTCAAGCAAGTGATCCCCAAAAAAGCACAAATCCACGACACGTCAAACATTCGAGCTGCTGCCATGAGAACTGCTGTAAGAAGAATTGTCAGAACTGCCTTTAAGTTGTCATTGCTCTGAAAAAATGTCCGCAGTTTAACCTCTAATTTTGTCTCCCCGGCTAAATTTCCTCTTTTCTGCAAGCCCCGGCTGCAGCTGACAGCCCACTCCTGCTGCTATAAAAAACTTGCCGTCAGGCTGTCAGGACATTTTATGATGTCCTCAAGGGTCCCCTGCGCCACAATGCGCCCGCCCTCACTGCCGCCGCCCGGGCCTAAATCCACCATGTAATCTGCCTGCCTTATCAGCTCAAGATCGTGCTCAATCACCACCACGGTCGCCCCCTTATCTATCAAGGACTGCAGCACGCCGATTAAGGTGCGCACATCCAAAGGATGCAGGCCGATGGTGGGCTCATCAAAGACAAAAAGCGTCCCGTCCTGCGCGCGGGTGAGCTCGGAGGCCAGCTTCAAACGCTGTGCCTCGCCGCCGGAAAGTCCCGGCGTGGCCTCCCCTAAGGTAAGATAGCCAAGGCCCAGATCCTCCAGCACCTGCAGTTTGGAGGCGACAGGCTTTAATTCTGCACACACTTTCAAGGCGGTGCTGACCTCCAGCGCCATCAGCTCCGGCAAAGAAAAGCTTTCCCCGTTTTTATTCACCCAGCGCAAATCGCGCGCGGCATGATCATAGCGCGCGCCGCGGCAGTGCGGGCACAGGATCTCCACATCAGGCAGAAACTGCACGTCCAAGGTAATCGAACCGGTGCCGTCGCACTCAGGGCAGCGCAGCCGGCCGGTGTTGTAGGAAAAATCGCCGGCCTTGAAGCCCGCCGCCTTGGCAGCCGCAGTTTGAGCAAAGACTTTACGCAGATCATCATGCACCCCGCAGTATGTGCCGACGGTGGAGCGCACGTTCAGACCGATGGGTGCGGCATCGATGAGCTTGACCGTATTAATGCCCCCGGGCTCTATACTCTTAATCTGCTGCGGCAGAGGCTCACCGGCTGCCAGCGCCTGCAGCGCCGGCACCAGGCACTCTAAAATTAGGGTGGTTTTGCCCGAGCCTGAGACGCCGGTAACCGCCGTAAGCCTGCCCTTGGGCAGGATCAGCTGTAAAGGCTGCACCGTGTGCAGAGCGTTGGTATTAAGCACCAACCGGCCGTATTTAAAGAGTGCGGATTTCTCACAGCGCCGGCGCAGGGGCGGCTGCGGCTTGCCGGTCAAAAACGGCGCGATTTTGGACTGCGGCTGACGGCGCACCTCCTCTACAGTGCCGGCGGCGACTAAACTTCCCCCCTTACTGCCGGATCCCGGGCCCAGCTCGATTAAGTATTCCGCAGCCTGCAGGATCTGCGGATCGTGATCGACCAGGATGACGGTATTGCCGTCCTCCTTTAAATCCTGCATCAGCGTGATGAGCCCCTGCAGGTTCACCGGATGCAGTCCGATGGAAGGCTCATCTAAAACATAGAGCGCCCCGCAGCTGCGGCTGCGCACCGCACGGGCCAGCTGCATGCGCTGCCGCTCGCCGGTAGACAGCGTCGCCGCCGCTCTATCCAAGGTGAGATAGGAAAGACCCAGATCCTTAAGGCGCTGTGCGCAGTGGGCAAACGCGTCCGTGAGCTGCTGCGCCATCGGCCGCATGTCCTCCGGCAGTGTGCCGGGGATCTGCTCAACCCACGCGCACAGCTGCGTTAAAGTCAGCGTGCAGGCCTGCGCTAAATTCATGCCGTGAAGAAGCGGGGCCCGCGCCCGCTCATTTAAGCGGGTGCCGCCGCAGTGCGGACAGGGTTCAGTTTTTAAAAAGCGCTCCACCCGCTTCATGCCCTTTTCATCCTTAACCTTAGAGAGCGCGTTTTCCACAGTGTGCACCGCGCTGTAGTAGGTAAAATCCAGCTCCGAGGCCGGCGCGCCGTTTTTGGGCTGATAGAGAATGTGCTTTTTCACCGCCGGCCCGTCATAGACGATGTCCTTTTCCTTGTCCGTAAGATCCTTAAAGGGGACATTGGTGCGTACGCCCATGGCCCGGCACACATCGGTCATCAAAGACCACATTAAGGTATTCCACGGCGCTACTGCCCCATCATCGATGCTGAGGCTTTCATCGGGCACTAAGGAGGCGCGATTGACCGTGCGCACCGTGCCGGTGCCGGCGCAGTGCGGACATGCGCCCTGACTGTTAAAGGCCAGCTCCTCAGCGCCGGGCGGATAAAACTCCACCCCGCACTCAGGACAAATTAAAGGCTGCTCGGCAGCAACTTTGAGGGAGGGCGGCACATAGTGCCCGTGGGGGCAGCGGTGTGAGGAGAGACGCGAGAACATCAGCCGCAGGTAATTTAAAAGCTCCGTCCCCGTCCCGAAGGTACTGCGCAGCCCCGGAATGCCGGGGCGCTGCCGCAGGGCCAGCGCCGGCGGCACATGCAGAATTTCATCGACCGCGGCCGGACCTGCATAACTCATGCGCCGGCGGGTATATGTTGATAAAGACTCTAAATAGCGCCGCGAGCCTTCAGCGTAGAGGACCCCGAGGGCGAGCGAGGATTTGCCCGATCCCGAGACGCCGGCGATGCCCACAATGCGGCGCAGCGGCACCTGCAGCGTTAAGTTTTTTAAATTGTGCACCCGCGCTCCGCGCACTTCAATAAAATCCGGCATAGCGCCTCCGCACCGTTTTAGTGAGGTTATGGTAAAAACGGGGCAAAATAACAGCCAAAAACCGCATTTTTATCGGAAAAATGCTTACAGCCCCTGCACTTTTAGTATATGCTGAAAGATGCACCAAGACATGTCGAGCTGTTCTTTTTCTGCCGCTTTTTTCAGGCAGGCAGCGCGATGTACGATAGAGGAGGCAGCAGCATGGACTTAAGTTTTTTAGACGGCTTAGATGAGTGCGCCTATGTCTCCGATCCTGACACCTACGACATCATCTATATCAACAAACTGCTGCTCACGCAGATGGGACTTACCGAGATGCCCCCTGCCGGCAGCAAATGCTATAAGGCCTTTCAGAATTTAGACGCTCCCTGCCCGTTCTGCAACAATTCCCGCTTAAAAGAAGGCGAATACATCAACTGGGTGCATCATAATCTGCTCTTAGGCGGTGATTTTCAGGTGCGCGATACCTTGATTGACTATCAAGGCCGCAAGGTCCGCCTGGAGCTGTGCTTTAGGCTGGAAGATCAAAATCTGGGAGCTCCCGCGGCTGAAGAGCTGATGCCCATTCTTACCTACGCATCCGATCTCTTAGGCTGCTCTTTTGAAAACTACCGCAGAGTGGTATCCGGGATCTTAGAGGATATCGGCCGGCGCTTCGGGGCGCAGTACTGCTTTATCTGCGAGGATATTGTAGGACGGCAGCTGGTGATCACCCATTTGTGGACCGCCGAAGGAGCGCGGCCGATTGCCACCTCGGCTGTAGTAAGCGACAGCTTTGCCGCCGAACTGGCTTTCTTTAAAGATCATGACTGTCTGCTTATCTCCAATCCCGATTCCATCAAGGAGACTATGCCCAATCTCTATGAGCTCCTTGATCAGGCCAGGCTCCACTCCTTCTTTATTCTGCCGCTGCGCTTTAATGACAGCGTCATCGGCTTTTTTGGACTTGCCAACTTAAAAGATCCGCTGCGCGCCCGCGCCTCGCTCGCTCCGCTGACCTCCGTAGGTTCATTTTTCAGCGCGGCCATCGTGCGTCTGACCCGTGACTATGACAGCAGCTGTACCCGCCGCAGCAGCACGAATCAGCAGATCTTCTCGCGGCGCAAACTGACCGCCGATTTGGAGCTCTTTGAGCGCGTGCCCGTAGGCTGCATCGTCGCCGATATCAACGGTCTCAAGCAGATCAACGATGAGGGCGGCCATGAGCTGGGCGATCAAATCATTGACCGCTGCATTACGGTGCTGCGCGAGCTGCTGCCCTTTGAGCGCATTTACCGCATCGGCGATGATGAATTTGCGGTACTGGTGCTCAACAATACCCGCAAGGCCTTTGAGAATAAGCTCTTTTCGGTGCGCAAGGCCCTGTCCGGACCGCACGGCTTTGTGGCTGCGGTAGGCGCTAAATACGATCCTGCAGGCTTTAACGCCGGCGATACCTTAACCCAGGCGGAGACGCGGATGTTTAAGGACAAGAGCCGCTTCTACCTCATCTCCCCCAAATTGGGCGGCATGAAACAGTCGCAGCACTATCTGCGCACCTTAGTGCGCCCGAGTGCGGTACAGGATCTGCTGGCCGCCCGCGCCTTTTATCCGGTATTCCAGCCCATCTTCAACGGCGGCACCCGCAAAGTGGTGTGCGCTGAGGTCTTATGCCGGCTGCATTTAAACGGGCAGCCGGTAGCGCCCGTCGAATTTATCCCGCTCCTGGAGTCAGTCAATTTAGCCTATCTGGTGGATTACTTTATCTTAGAGTGCGCCTGCGCGCAGCTGCGCCGCTGGCTGGATCAGGGGCGCTGGCTGTGTCCCTTAGCGGTCAATTTCTCGCGCCATACCGTGCTGCAGACTGATTTTATCGAGCACATCACGGCCATTATCCAGCGCTTTGAGATCTCCCCGCAGCTGCTGCATTTAGAGATCACCGAGTCGGTTTCTGAGCGCGATCGCGACAGCCTCATCGGCACTGCGCAGGAGGCCAAGAAGCGCGGCTTCCTGCTCTCAGTCGATGACTTCGGGGTGGATTATGCCAATCTCATCACCATCGCCGATCTGCCGATGGATGTGGTCAAATACGACATGCGCATTATCGGCAGCTTAAAGGACAACGCCAAGATGCAGCTCATCTTCAAGAGCTTCCAGCACATGTGCGATAAGCTCAAGGTAGAAACCATTGCCGAGGGCGTTGAATCCGAGGAGCAGGTAAAGCTGCTCTTAAGCCTGGGGTGCACCAATATGCAGGGCTTTTATTTCAGCCGACCGCTCACTCAGGAGCAGTTTGATCAGCTCTTGACCACTGCCGCGGCAGGCGGAGTCTAGACTTGCCGCGCCGGTGCTGCAGCTCAGTACCAGGAAACGCTGGATGAGCTTTTAAGAGCGGCAGCCAGCTGCGCACAGCCCTCCTGATCCAGCCTTGCAGGGTGCAGGCTCTGCAGCAGGCGTCGGCTCTCTGCACTGAGATCAGCAATGCCGTACGCGGCATCCGCGCTTAAATAAAGCTTATCGCCCGGCTGCACCAGGCGCAGGCACTGCTTTAAGCCCTTTGGCGTTAAGATCAAGTGGATCATCAGAAAGTCAGCACCCTGCTGCTGCGCTGCAGCGATAAATAGAGCTCATTAAAGCCGATGACAGCGGCAAAAGGCAGCAGCGCACAGTGATCCGGACAGATAAAGACCGGGATCTCATAAAGCTCCAATTGCCCCAGCTGCCGGGCCGCCCGCGCACAGATCTCTGAGCTCTCACTACCGGCTGCCAGCGCGTTTAAGTCCTGCAGCAGATCGCCCATGATCACCGTCTGCAGCGGCTCAGTCCCCTCGGAGGCATCGAGAATTAAATCAAGTCCATGGGAGAAGAGCTCATGCTCCGGACGTTCGCTTAAGATAATGGTCTGCATGGTCAGATCTCGATGGTGCGCTCGGCCTCCTGCATGGCAGCGAGCAGCTGAAAGTAACCGCCGGGGACAAAGGGGGCAGCAAGGCAGTTGAGATCTACGCCGTGATGCGCCGCCGCCCGTCCGCACACATAGAGCGGGAAGGCTGCAGCTGCCGCCGCAGCGATAAGCTCATCCTTGGGCCCAGAGCGCAGCTGCTCCTGCGCCATGGCGACAGCCGGGCCCATTAAAAAGAGCGCATTCACGCGGTTCCCGCCCTTTAACAGGGCCTGCAGCAGATTTAAGCACTCCGTCAGTACCGCCTCCTCAGGCGGGCGGCGGAGCACCAGCACAGCGTGCATCAGCCTAAATAGACCACCACTTCAACCTCGCACAGCGCACCCTTAGGCAGATCGATGCCGCCGACGCAGGAGCGGGCCGGTGCGGCCTCGCCTACGTACCTGGCATAGACTTCATTGAAGGCGGCGAAGTCGGCGATGTCCTTTAAGAAGCAGGTAGTCTTTAAGATCTTATCCGGGGCTGCGCCGGCAGCGGCCACTAAGGCCATCACATTCTTCATCACCTGCTCAGCCTGCTCGGTAATAGTGGTGCCGACCAGAGCGCCGGTGGCCGGATCTAAAGGGATCTGACCGGAAGCAAATAAGAAATCGCCGGCGATTTTGCCCTGCACGTAGGGACCAATGGCAGCCGGGGCATTCTGAGTGGCTAAAACGCGAATAGACATATTCTTCATCCTTTAATTAAAAATTGAAAATGCGGGGCTGATTGTACAGCGCCCGGGAATTTTGCGCAAAACAGCGCAGCGGCCATGAAAAAACCCGCACAGCGCCATGCTCTGCGGGTCTTTGCAGCGGGGGAAATGCTCCCCCGCTCAGAGCTTATGCACCGCCTGTCAGAAGGTACCGTCGCCGTTATCCACAGCCTCTAAAGCTGCGCCTAACTGACGCTGGAGCTCGTCGGCATCCACCCCGGACTTGGCGTCCATGCGCATGCGGCTGCGCTCAATATCGGCGCGGCGCTGCTGATGGTACTTAAAGCCGGTACCAGCCGGGATCAGGCGGCCCACAATAACGTTCTCCTTCAGACCGCGCAGCTCGTCCACCTTGCCGGCCACCGCCGCCTCGGTGAGCACGCGGGTGGTCTCCTGGAAGGAGGCCGCCGAGATGAAACTCTCGGTTGACAGCGAGGCCTTGGTCAGACCCATCAGGATGTGACGATAGAGCACCGGCTTCTTGCCCTGCGCCTCTAAGGTCTCATTGACCTGACGGACGCGCGACACCTCAGCCTGCTCGCCCTGCAGGAACTCAGTGCTGTCACCCGGATCCAGGATCTCGCACTTACGCAGCATCTGGCGCACGATCACTTCAATGTGCTTGTCGTTGATCTTCACGCCCTGCAGACGATAGACGTCCTGCACTTCGTTGACGATGTAGTTGGCCACCGCGTTCACGCCGCGCAGACGCAGAATGTCGTGCGGAGATTCCGGACCTTCGGCGATCATTTCGCCCTTCTGCACCTTTTCACCCTCGAACACGTTCAGATTGCGCGACAGCGAAATCATCTCCTCGTGCTGCTGGATCAGGTTTCCGGCCTCATCGACCGCACCGGCATCCGGAGTAATCATCAGACGGCGCTTGCTCTTGGTCTCCTTGCCGAACGACACGGTACCGGAGATCTCAGCGAGGATGGCCGGCTCCTTCGGGGCGCGGGCCTCGAACAGATCAGCCACGCGCGGCAGACCGCCGGTAATATCCTTGGTACCGCCTGCCTTCTGCGGAATACGCGCGATGGTATCGCCGATGTTGATCTCAGCACCGTCCTGCAGCTGCACAATGGCCTTAGCCTGCAGCATGTACTGCGCCGCCACGGTAGTGCCCGGGATGAGCACGTCATTGCCGTTAACATCGACAATCTTCACCGCCGGGCGCTTTTCCTTGCCCTGCGACGGACGCGCGGCAATTTCACGCACTTCGATAGAAGAAATACCTAAGGCCTCGTCTTCCTTACGGTCCACGGTCACGCCTTCGATAATATCGATGTACTTAATGCGGCCGTGCACTTCGGAAATAATCGGGTGCGTATGCGGATCCCAGCGGGCCACAGTAGTACCGGTCTTGACCACGTCGCCGTCCTTGACCTCAAGCACCGCACCGTAAGGGATCTTGTGGCTTTCCTTAGAGGCACCGAACTCGTCGAGCACCAGGAGCTCGCTCTGACGGGAAGTCACAATCTGCTTGCCCTCAGTATTGGTCACGGTCTTGGCATTGCTGATGCGGATGGTACCGCTGTTGCGCACCGTCGCGCCGCTCTCGGCTACTGCACGGGATGCCGCACCGCCGATGTGGAACGTACGCATGGTCAGCTGCGTGCCCGGCTCACCGATGGACTGGGCGGCAATCACTCCTACAGCCTCACCGGCATTGACCAGATGACCGCGGGCCAAATCACGGCCGTAGCACTTCGAGCACACGCCGTACTTGGTCTTGCAGGTAATCGGCGAACGCACCTTTACGCGATCAACCTTAGCCTCCTCGAGGATGGTGCAGCACTTCTCGTCAAGGAGCGTGCCGGCCGGCAGCAGCACTTCAGTCTGCGAGCCAGGACGATAGACGTCGGCGGCCAGAGTGCGGCCTAAGACGCGATCGCGCAGGGTCTCGATCACATCACCGCCGTTGACATGCGGAGTGATATCCAGACCGTCATCAGTACCGCAGTCGTACTCGGTGATCACTAAGTCCTGCGCCACATCCACTAAGCGGCGGGTTAAGTAGCCGGAGTTAGCGGTCTTTAAGGCGGTATCAGCCAGACCCTTGCGGGCGCCGTGGGTGGAAATGAAGTACTGCTGTACGTTCAGACCCTCACGGAAGTTGGCGATAATCGGGGTCTCAATAATGGAGCCGTCCGGGGTCGCCATTAAGCCGCGCATGCCGGCCAGCTGGCGGATCTGAGCCGGTGAGCCGCGGGCGCCGGAGTCAGCCATCATATAGATGCTGTTAAACGAAGCCTGCTTTTCGTCCTCGCCCAGAATGTTGGTCGCGGTCTCCACTGACAGGTTGGCCATCATAGCCTTCATCACCTTGTCGTTGGCGTTGGACCACACGTCGATGACCTTGTTATAGCGTTCGCCCGGAGTGATCTGACCGTTTTCGTACTGGGTCTGAATCGACATCACTTCCTTCTGCGCAGCAGCAATAATGGACTGCTTCTCCTTAGGGATCAGCATGTCGTCCACGCACACCGACGAGCCGGATACCGCGGCGTTGCGGAAACCGGTATACATGATGTGGTCGGCGAACATCACGGTTTCCTTCAGGCCTAAGAGACGATAGCAGCTGTTGAGCAGCGCGGCGATCTTCTTCTTCCCTAAAGGCACGTTGGACACGTGAGTAAACCAATCCTTCTGCTGCAGGATCTGCTTGATGTTCTCCTGAGTCACACCCTCGGCCGGCGGATCGATTAAGTCGAACGACAGCCCCTTAGGCAGGATCAGCGACAGAATGGCGCGGCCGACGGTGGTCAGACGCAGCTCGTTCTTCTCAGTGTAGGTATCGCTGTCCGGATCCTTCTCAAAGAAGTGCACGCGGCAGGCGATGCGGGCCTGCATGTCAACAAGGCCGGCCTTGTAGATACGCTCAGCTTCCTTGGCATCGGAGACGATGAGGCCTTCACCGCGGGCGCCTACGCGCATGCGGGTCATGTAGTAAAGACCTAAGACCACGTCCTGGGCCGGCACGATGATCGGATCGCCGGAGGCCGGGGACAGGATGTTGTTGGTGGACATCATCAGGGCGCGGGCCTCAAGCTGCGCCTCTAAAGTCAGCGGAATGTGCACTGCCATCTGGTCGCCGTCGAAGTCGGCGTTGAAGGCCGGGCAGACCAGCGGGTGCAGACGAATGGCCTTGCCTTCAATTAAGATCGGCTCGAAGGCCTGAATGCCTAAGCGGTGCAGCGTCGGGGCGCGGTTGAGCATCACCGGATGCTCGCGGATCACTTCATCGAGCACATCCCAAACCACGGCATCCTCGCGCTCCACCATCTTCTTGGCAGCCTTGATGGTAGTAGCCAGGCCGCGCAGCTCCAGACGTCCGTAAATAAACGGCTTGAAGAGCTCTAAGGCCATCTTCTTGGGCAGACCGCACTGATGCAGACGCAGGAACGGTCCGCAGGTAATTACGGAACGGCCGGAGTAGTCCACGCGCTTGCCCAGGAGGTTCTGACGGAAGCGGCCCTGCTTGCCCTTAATCATATCGGCCAGAGACTTTAACGGACGCTTGTTGGAGCCGGTAATGGCGCGGCCGCGGCGGCCGTTATCCATTAAGGCATCCACCGATTCCTGGAGCATGCGCTTTTCGTTGCGCACGATGATCTCAGGCGCAGCTAAATCCAGCAGGCGCTTTAAGCGGTTATTGCGGTTGATGACGCGCCGATAGAGATCGTTTAAGTCGGAAGTGGCAAAGCGGCCGCCGTCCAGCGGGACTAACGGACGCAGATCCGGCGGCAGTACCGGCAGCACGGTTAAAATCATCCACTCCGGCTTATTGCCCGAGCTGATAAAGGCCTCAAGGAGCTTTAAGCGCTTGGAGAACTTCTTGCGGTTGGACTCTGAGGTGGTGGTCTCTAAAGCCTCGCGCAGGGTCTTGGCCTCCTGCTGCAGATCCATGTGCTGCAGGATCTCTAAAATGGCCTCAGCGCCCATCTTGGCGGTAAAGTCATCGCCGTATTTCTCTAAAGCCTCGACGTACTGCTCTTCATTTAAGAGCTGACGCTCAGCAAGCTCAGTCATGCCCGGATCGGTCACCACATAGCTTTCAAAGTAGAGCACGCTTTCAATGTCGCGCAGCTTCATATCCAGCACTAAGCCGATGCGTGAGGGCAGCGACTTTAAGAACCAGATGTGAGCGACCGGGGATGCCAGCTCAATGTGGCCCATGCGCTCGCGGCGCACCTTGGCCTGGGTCACTTCCACGCCGCACTTATCGCAGATGGTGCCGCGGTGCTTTAAGCGCTTGTACTTGCCGCACAGGCACTCATAATCCTTGATAGGTCCGAAGATCTTGGCGCAGAACAAGCCGTCGCGCTCAGGCTTGAAGGTACGGTAGTTGATAGTCTCCGGCTTCTTCACCTCGCCGTAGGACCAGGCGCGGATCATTTCCGGGGAAGCGAGGCCAATCTTAATGGCGTCAAAATCCTCCAAACGCTGCTTGTAAGCGTTGCTGCGGCTGGCCAGGCGGCCGAGGCTGGAGCTTAAGCCCAGGTCTAAAAGATTATCATCTGAATTCTGAGCGGCAGACAGGCCTAAGCCGCCGAACAGCGAATCTTCGTTCTGACCGTTTTCCATACTCACAACAGTATCTCCTGTAAAGAGTTGTCACTAAGCCGCGGCAGCTGCCGCGGCACTGCGCTTTAGTCCTTGCGGACCAGGTCAATATTAATGCCCAGAGATCTGATCTCACGGAGCAGTACGTTAAAGGACTCCGGAATGCCGGCATCCATGCGGTATACGCCGTCCACGATGTTCTTGTACATCTTAGTTCTGCCGTTGACGTCGTCAGACTTCACGGTGAGCATTTCACGCAGCGTGTAGGCTGCGCCGTAGGCCTCCAGGGCCCACACTTCCATCTCACCGAAGCGCTGACCGCCGAACTGGGCCTTACCGCCTAAAGGCTGCTGGGTCACTAAGCTGTAGGAACCGGTCGAGCGGGCATGCATCTTGTCATCCACTAAGTGGTTGAGCTTTAACATGTACATATAGCCCACGGTCACCTTGCGCTCAAACGGCTTGCCGGTCATGCCGTCGTATAAGGTCATCTGCCCGGACTCCGGGAGACCGGCCAGACGCAGCATTTCCTTAATGGAGGCCTCGTCCGCGCCGTCAAACACCGGGGTGGCCACCGGCATGCCGTCGCGTACGTTCTGAGCCAGGGTCATCACCTGCTCATCATCAAGCTTGGATAAATCCACGCCCTGCGAGGTATGACCTAAGTCATAGACCTGCTGCAGGAGCTTGCGGATCTCGCTGACCGCACGCTGCTCAATCAGCATCTTGTTGACCAGATCGCCCACGCCCTTGGCAGCAAGACCCAAGTGCACCTCAAGCACCTGACCGATGTTCATGCGCGAAGGCACGCCCAGCGGGTTCAGCACGATGTCCACCGGATGACCCTGCTCGTCGTAAGGCATATCCTCAATCGGGTTAATTCTGGAAATAACACCCTTGTTGCCGTGACGACCGGCCATCTTGTCTCCCGGCTGAATGCGGCGCTTAACGGCCAGATAGACCTTGACGATCTTCAGCACGCCCGGGGTGAGATCATCGCCTTCGGTGATCTTGCGGCGGGCCGCTTCAAACTTATCGTCATATTCCTTGCGGCTGTCCTCCAGACGGGCGGCAAAGGCCTCCAGCTGGCGCTGCGCATTGTCATCATCGACGCGCATATTCAGCAGATCAGTAAGATCGCGGCCCTCCAGAGCAGCGCGATCGACGCCGCTCTTTACGAGCAGGCTTACCACCTGCGCCTTCAGACCGTTGCACAGGAAGCTGAACTCTTCGTCCAGGTCCTTCTTGGCCTTAGTGATATGCATATCTTCAATTTCACGGGCGCGGGCATCCTTTTCTACGCCCTCGCGGGTAAAGACCTGCACGTCCACCACGGTGCCGGACACGCCGTTGGGCACGCGCAGCGAGCTGTCCTTGACCTCAGAGGCCTTCTCACCGAAAATGGCGCGCAGCAGCTTCTCCTCAGGAGTAAGCTGGGTCTCGCCCTTGGGGGTGACCTTGCCTACTAAGATGTCGCCGCCGACTACTTCAGCGCCCACATAGACGATGCCGGACTCATCCAGCTTCGATAAGGCGGACTCGCCGACGTTCGGGATGTCGGCAGTAATTTCCTCGGGGCCGAGCTTAGTATCGCGGGCCACGCAGGATAATTCCTGAATGTGAATGGTGGTTAAGCGATCCTTAGCGGCTACGCGCTCGGACACTAAGATGGAGTCCTCGTAGTTATAGCCGTTCCACGGCATGAACGCAATGCGCAGGTTCTGACCTAAGGCCAGCTCGCCCAAATCAGTAGAAGAGCCGTCCGCCAGCACGTCGCCGGCTAAGATCTTCTCATGCAGCGACACGCACGGACGCTGATTGATGCAGGTGTTCTGATTGGAGCGGGTGTACTTAATTAAATTGTAAATATCGATGCCGGCATCATGACCGCCCGGGAGGATCTCGTCCTCATTGACGCGCACCACAATACGGGAGCCGTCCACGTGCTCAATCACGCCGCCGCGCTTGGCGATAATGGTAACGCCGGAGTCCACCGCCACCGCGCGCTCCATGCCGGTGCCCACAAAAGGCTTTTCAGAGCGCACCGTCGGCACAGCCTGACGCTGCATGTTGGCGCCCATCAGGGCGCGGTTGGCGTCATCGTGCTCCAGGAACGGAATTAAGGCTGCAGCCACGGAAATAACCTGCTGCGGGGACACGTCCATATACTGCACGTCAGCGGCCCTGCGCACCACGGATTCGCCCTTGTAGCGGCACTGCACGTACTCGTCCTTAATGCGGCCGTGCTCGTCGAGGTCGGTATTGGCCTGCGCGATGACGAACTGGCCCTCATCGATAGCGGAGAGGTACTCAAAGTCATCGGAGACCTGGCAGTCCTTCACCTGACGATACGGAGTCTCCAGGAAGCCGTAGTCGTTGCAGCGCGCGTACACGGCCAGGGAGTTAATCAGGCCGATGTTCGGACCTTCCGGGGTCTCAATCGGGCACAGACGGCCGTAATGGGTCGGGTGCACGTCGCGCACCTCGAAGCCGGCGCGCTCGCGGGTTAAGCCGCCCGGACCTAAAGCGGAAATACGGCGCTTGTGGGTGACCTCGGAGAGCGGATTGTTCTGATCCATGAACTGCGAGAGCTGGGAGGATCCGAAGAACTCCTTAATCGCCGCCGAAATCGGCTTGGCATTGATAAGCTCCTGCGGGGTGGTGCTGTCCAAGTCGCCTAAGGACAGACGCTCCTTGACCGCGCGCTCCACGCGCACTAAGCCGATGCGGAACTGATTTTCGGCCATTTCACCGACGGAACGAATGCGGCGGTTGCCTAAGTGATCGATATCGTCGATGGTCTCTTTGCCGTTTCTGATCTTGATGAGGTAGCGCATCACCTTCAGGATGTCGTTATGCGACAGAATGCCCTCATGCAGATCGTGATTGGGCACCGTGAAGGCTAAGCTCTTGCCGCGGCTGTCCGTGGCCTTAACCTTAGGCAGCTCCACGATGTTGTTCTTGAGCTCTAAGGCGGAGATCGGCAGCACAATGCAGCGATCGAACGTGAAGGAGGAGTCATCAGTGGTCAGCTTGACCTTGGAGACAAAGCGCTCCGCGGCGGTCACCATCGGATCGTCCTTGAACTTCACTAAGGTATTGTCTAAGTAGTCAAGCACCTTGTCAGCCGCGCGCTCCGGGAAGGTGTTGGGCATGCACTCCACTTCACCCTCGTCCAAATGAGCCTTGACGGTGTCGATGATCTGCGGGAATTTGGCGTAAATATAGCCGCCGGCTGCCACAATGCCGCTTTCCTCGGTATTGATGGCAAAATCCGGATCTGCAAAAGTGCGCTCCAGTCCCAGCTTGAAGAACTTGTCCTCGACAAAGCGGGTGTCAAACTTCATGCGGCCGACCGAGGATAAGTCGTAGCGATCCTCGGCGAAGAATAAATTGTGGAATAAGGCTTCCGCAGCCTCAGCCGTCGGCGGCTCACCCGGGCGCATCATCTTGTAGATTTCAAACAGCGCAGCCAGGCGATCGGCCTCCGGAGAGGACAGATCACGGGTGGTGTCGGCGCGCAGAGTATCGGCAATGAAGGCGCCCTCATCTACCTGACTGGTGTAGAGGATTTCAAACTTCTTAATGCCGTTATCGCGGATAGCGCTTAAATTGCCCTCAGTGAGGACGGTGTTGGCAGCCAGAACTACCTCGCCTGCCTTATTGCGGTAATCCTTGGCGACGATCTTGTCTAACAGAAATTCAGGCGGCACCTCTAAGGTGGACTGACCGGCCTTCTTCAACTCGCGGATGTGGCGGGCGGTGATCTTCTTGCCCTTTTCAACTAAGACCTTCTTATTGAGATAAATATCAAAAGAAGCGGTCTCGCCGCGCAGACGATCCGGCACCAGTTCCATGAAGATCTTATTGCTCTTAAGATCGATCTCCACGGTGTCAAAGAAAATATCCAGGATCTGTTCAGTGGTGTAGCCTAAGGCGCGCAGCAGCACGGTAGCCGGCAGCTTGCGGCGGCGGTCAATACGCACGAACAGATTGTCGCGGTGATCGAACTCAAAATCGAGCCACGAGCCGCGGTACGGAATAATGCGGGCCGAGAATAAAATACGGCCGGGATGGGTCTTGCCCTTGTCATTGTCAAAGAACACGCCCGGGCTTCTGTGCAGCTGAGAGACCACCACGCGCTCGGTACCATTGACGATGAAGGTGCCGTTGTCGGTCATCAGCGGGATCTCGCCCATATAGACGTCCTGATCGATACGCTCCTTTACGGTCTTGGGCGCATCCTTTTCATAGCGGATCAGGCTTAATTTGACTTTAAGCGGTGCTGAGTAAGTGGTGCCGCGGATCATGCATTCCTGCACGTTGAATTTGGGTTCACCTAAGTGAAAGCTGTTATAGCTCAGTTCAGCGCTGCCCGAGTAGCTCTTGATCGGGAATACCGACTTGAAAGCAGCGACCAGGCCGTTTTCATTTAAGGGATCGTTGCTGATGAACTGCTTGTAGGAATCCAGCTGAACTGCAAGCAGGTAAGGGGTATCTAAAACCTTTACTCTCTTGCCGAAATCCTTGCGGATACGTTTTTGCTCAGTATATGAGTAGACCATGGATAGTGGGTCCTCAGGTTGATTTGTTAGCGGGACAGATGCGCAGGCATCGGGCTATCTTATCAGGCACCAAACCCGATCCGCCGTTTTGAGGGAGGATCGGGTTGCAGCGGGAAATACTTCCCGGTAAAAAGCAGGCGCAGTGCCAGCGCCTGCCGAAAGCGCAAGGGCGATTAAGCCAGCTCGACCTTAGCGCCGGCCTCTTCGAGGCTCTTCTTTAAGGCTTCAGCGTCATCCTTCGGCATGCCTTCCTTGATCTTGGCAGGAGCGGACTCAACTAAGTCCTTAGCCTCCTTCAGGCCTAAGCCGGTGGCGGTACGAACGGCCTTAATAACGGCGATCTTGTTGGCGCCGACTTCCTTTAAGGTCACGTCGAACTCGGTCTTCTCCTCAGCCGGAGCAGCACCAGCGGCAGGGCCGGCAACCACAGCGGCAGCGGCGGAAACGCCGAACTTCTCTTCCATTGCCTTAACGAGCTCAACAACATCCATAACGCTCATCTGGGCAATTGCTTCAATGATTTCATCCTTAGATAAAGCCATTTTTAAATCTTCCTTTAAATATCTCAGGCCTGCGCCTGATAAAAATTACAAAAAGTATCGTCAGTTGAAGCTTAAGCAGCAGCGCCGCCTTCAGCTTCGAGCTTATCAGCGTAAGCCTTGAGAGTACGGGCCAGTTTGCCGGCTGCAGCTTCCTTCATGGTAGCGAGCAGCTTGGCGATGCCTTCCTCGTAGGTCGGCAGCGAGGCCAGCACGTCAATGTCTTTGCCTTCGTAGAACTTGCCTTCAAAAGCTAAAGCCTTGACCTGGAACTTGTCGTTGGTCTTAGCAAATTCCTTGAAGATGCGGGCAGCCGCGCCCGGATGATCTAAAGCCAGACCAATGATGGTCGGACCCTTGAACGCATCCTTCATGCACTCGAACTCGGTGCCTTCAACAGCACGGGCGAGCAGAGTGTTGCGTACAATGTGCACATACACATTGGCGTCGCGGCACTGCTTGCGCAGCTGAGTCATCTTCACCGCGTCGATACCGCGGGAATCAGCAACCACAGCTGACACAGCTTTCTTGGCTACCTCGCTGACACTGGCGACAATCGCCTTCTTGTCTTCGATATTCAATGCCATTTTAAGCAGTGACTCCTGGAATGTCCGTCTGCACGGACTCTTTACCCTTGCGGGCAACTACCGGAAATCAGTCCAAAGGAAAATCCTTTAGGAGCTGTTCCGCCTGCGCAGGATGATTAAGGATACTTCCCCCTGCGGTCTTTGGTGGGAGTAAGCTCCCGGCCAAAATCATTTATCAGCGCCGCCGGTATCCTCAGCAGCGCCTGCTTAAAGCTTATTAAGCCTGAGCGGAAGAACTGTCAGTCTTTAAGGTGGACTTATCAACAGTAATGCCGCCGCCCATGGTGGTGGACACACAGACCTTCTTAATGAAGGTGCCCTTAGCAGCAGCCGGCTTAGCTCTGGTAATGGCGGATAATAAGGCGTTTAAGTTGTCGGTTAAATCAGCAACGGAGAAATCCACCTTGCCGATGGAAGCCTGGATCACGCCGGTCTTGTCATTGCGGTAGCGCACCTGACCTGCCTTGGCGTTCTTAACGGCCGCAGCCACGTCACGGGTAACGGTGCCGACCTTCGGGTTCGGCATTAAGCCGCGCGGACCTAAGATCTGACCTAACTGACCGACCACGCGCATCGCATCCGGAGAGGCGATCACCACGTCAAAGTCCATCATGCCCTTCTTCACCTCGGCGGCCAGCTCATCCATGCCGACTAAGTCAGCACCGGCTTCCTTAGCCTGATCAGCTAAAGCGCCCTGGGTGAAAACAGCAACGCGGACGGTACGGCCGGTGCCGTGAGGCAGCACGGTAGCTCCGCGAATATTCTGATCGGACTTGGTCGGATCGATACCCAGCTGTACAGCCACGTCCACGCTCTCAACGAACTTGGCCTTCGGGCACTTTAATAAAGTCTCAAAAGCCTCGGTAATCGGATATTCCTTGGTGCGATCGATGATGGAGCGGATTTCCTTCATGCGCTTGGATAACTTAGCCATGGATTAACCCTCCACCTGAATGCCCATAGCACGGGCGGTACCAGCGATAGAACGGGCTGAAGCTTCTAAATCAGCGCCGGTCATGTCAGGCTCCTTGGACTTGGCGATCTCTAAGAGCTGAGCATGAGTAATGGTGCCTGCACTTTCCTTGCCGGGCTTGTGCGAGCCGGAGGTAATGCCGACAGCCTTCTTAATTAAGAAGGAAGCAGGAGGGGTCTTGGTCACAAAGGTGAAAGACTTGTCCTGGTAAACAGTGATCACCACCGGTACCGGGGCGCCCTTTTCCATCTTGGCAGTCTGAGCGTTAAAAGCCTTGCAGAACTCCATGATGTTAACGCCGTGCTGACCTAAGGCCGGACCGACCGGAGGAGCAGGATTGGCGCTGCCGGCTCCAACCTGCAGCTTAATGTAGGCAGTTACTTTCTTTGCCATTTAAAAAATCCTCAAGATTGGGTAATATCGCGCTGTAGCGCTTCCCTGCCGCCGTCTGTTCTGACGGAGGTGTTGCCTGTATACATTTTACGCATACAGAAAACCGCAATATTATACTTAAAGTTTTAAGCAAGGTCAAAAAATTTTTTCAGGGTTTTCGACTGACCGCACGCCGCCGGCAGTCATTTTCCAAATTGACTTCAACGTTGATGGTTAAACATAACTCTGCTCATGCTCACAGCCATGATTAATGCAAAGCGCAGCGAGCCGAAGAGTTCGATCTGCAGGCAGTGCAGCAGCGAGTGCGCAGCATTTAATCTCTAAGAGCGCAGAACGCAGCCCGGTAAGGCTGCGTTCACGAAACAGCGGCAGCATAAAGCTGCCGAAAAGGTAAGCGGCTTCAGCGCTCAGATATCCTTCTCGACCTGACCGAACTCCAGATCCACCGGAGTGGCGCGGCCGAAAATTGCGATGGACACGGTAAGGCGGTTCTTTTCGTAATCGACCTTTTCCACCGTACCAACGAAGTCCTTAAAGGCGCCGTCAATAGCGCGGACCATTTCACCCACTTCAAACATGGTCTTAGGACGCGGGCTGTCCTCGCTCTCCTTCAGGCGGGCTAAGATCTTAGCCGCCTCAGCCTCGGTAATAGGTAAAGGCTTATCCGGCGTACCGCCGATAAAGCCCAGCACGCGATCGGTGTGCTTCACCAGCTGCCATGTATCGTCGGTCATGCGCATCTGCACTAAGACGTAGCCCGGGAAGAACTTGCGTTCGCTCTCGCGCTTCTTGCCGTCCTTAATTTCCTTGACCTTTTCCTTGGGCACTAAGATCTCACCAAAGTCATCTTCCATCTGATGGATCTTGACGCGCTCACGCAGAGTCTGCGCTACGCGCTGCTCAAAGCCCGAGAATGCCTGCACTACGTACCAGCGCATCGGCTTCTTGCCGTCAGTCCCCTGCAGACCTTTGGCTTCCGCCACTTTAGCGGCCGCACTGCCGGGAACGGGAGCGGCTGCCGGGACAGCTTCAGGGGCTTCCGGAGTCTGCGGAGCTTCCGCAGCTTCGGCAAAAGGCGCATCCTCAGCGGCCGGAGCTTCAGCCTCCGGAGCAAAAGGAGCGTCATTTAACTCTAACTCTTCAGTCATGCTGACTCCCGCTTAAATGGTAATGTAGCGCACCAGCTGCAAAAACACGATATCGCACAGATAGAGGAACAGGCTGACCACGCAGACTGCAATAAACACAACAAAGGTGGTCTGCAGAGCTTCCTGCCTCGTGGGCCATACCACCTTGCGCAGCTCCACGTAAGCCTCGCGCCCGAAGTTGAGCAGCGCCCTGCCCTTAGTGGTAAATAAGGTCACGCCTAAGCCGACTGCGATCACGGCAATCACAATGGCCACGCGAATAAAGCGATCAAAGGAAGACTCATCAATGACGACGCGCGAAGTATAGTACCAGTTGCCCACTACAGCGCCGCCCACCAGCACTATGGCAGCCAGCCACAGCAGGGCATTGAGCACGCTGCTGCCGGAGCTGTTCTCAGCAGCTTTTGCGCCCTTGGCGCTCTTAACGGCCGGAGCGGATTTAGCAGCCGCAGCCGCCTTTACAGGCTTGCTCTTGACCGCGCTTTTATTATTAGCAGTTTTATTTTCGCTCATCGAAACTTATGCGCTGCCGTCAAGCGGCGCGGCAGCGCCTCCAAAACCAGCTCAGCAAAAATATGCTGAGGTAAAACTTAAAACTAAATAAATCCGCTACAGGGATCTCCCTGTGCGGATCTACTAAGACCCGCCGTCTTTGGCGGCGGGTCAATCAGAGCCAAAGCTCTTATTCGATGATCTTGGCTACCACGCCGGCGCC
>CALXNX010000039.1 GCA_944389865.1 uncultured Succinivibrionaceae bacterium | reverse complement strand
ACATTTTAATGACTTTTTGACCGCTGTCAAATCTTTTTTACAGCTTTTTACGTTCAGGGGCGTAAATTGCAGGTTAACTCTTTGTAATAAATCAGTTTTATTTTTATAAAAATTTTGCCTGCAGCTGCAGCGCACTGCCGGATCATGCTTTGACCGGTCTTTGCGCTGTCCTTGAGCCGCGCTTCCTTTCAATTTTGCTTTATCTGCGCTGAAAAATTAAAAACGGTCTGCAGGCTTCCCTACAGACCGTCTTCTTAAGGCTGCGCCTCAGTCAGACGCACCTTACAGCGTACGCATGTTCAGCCTGCCGGCATCATCAAGATCGAGCTCCACGCGCTGATTGGGCATCAATTTGCCGGACAGCACCAGCTCAGAGAGCGGATCTTCGATGCTGTTCTGAATGGCGCGTCTTAACGGACGTGCGCCATAGATCGGATCAAAGCCGATATCCGCAATGCGGCCCAGCAGATGATCAGCAAACTCCACCTCATAGCCGTTGGCATTAAGCCGCTGCTTTAAGGTCTGCAGCTGAATGCCCGCAATGCTCTTGATATTCTCGCGGCTGAGCGGATGGAACACTACGGTCTCGTCCACACGGTTTAAGAACTCGGGCTTGAAGTGAGTGGTCAAAATCTGCATCAGCTTCTCCTTTATGGCAGCGTAATCAGACTTTCCGCTCTCCTCCTGAATCATCTCCGATCCCAGGTTCGAGGTCATGATGATCACCGTATTCTTAAAATCGACCGTGCGGCCCTGACCATCGGTCAAGCGTCCGTCGTCGAGCACCTGCAGCAGGATGTTGAACACATCCGGATGCGCCTTTTCAATCTCATCGAGCAGGATCACCGAGTACGGACGGCGTCTTACGGCCTCAGTTAAATAGCCGCCCTGCTCGTAGCCCACGTACCCCGGGGGTGCACCGACCAGTCTTGATACCGCAAACTTTTCCATGAACTCCGACATGTCAATGCGGACCATGGCCTTTTCGGTATCGAACAGGAACTCAGCTACAGCCTTGCACAGCTCGGTCTTGCCCACGCCGGTAGGACCCATGAACATAAAGGATCCAATCGGGCGGTTCGGATCGGACAATCCTGCGCGGCTGCGGCGGATGGCGTGCGCAATTGCTTCCACGGCCTCATCCTGACCGATGACGCGCTTGTGCAGCTCCTCCTCCATGTGCATCAGCTTAGCGCGCTCACCCTCCAGCATCTTGGCCACCGGAATACCGGTAGCGCGCGACACCACTTCAGCGATTTCCGCATCGGTGACCTTGTTCTTCACCAGCTGGGGCTGCGTGTTCGTACCCGCGTCAGCATCAGCATCGCTGATCTGCTTCTGCAAGGCCGGGATCACGCCGTACTGCAGCTCGCTCATGCGGGCCAGATCACCCGAGCGCTTGGCCACTTCAAACTCATGGCGCGCGTTATCGAGTTTGACCTTAATCTGCTGCGTGCCTTCAAGCTGCAGCTTCTCGCGCTTCCAGATCTCCTCAAGGCGCGCATATTCCTTTTCACTCTGAGCAATCTCGCTGTCGATACCCTGCAGACGCTTCAAGCTGGCCTCATCGGTCTCCTTGGCCACGGCCTGGCGCTCCATCTTGAGCTGAATCAGCTTGTGATCCAGGCGATCGAGGGGCTCAGGCTTCGAGTCGATCTGCAGTCTGATAGAGGCTGCAGCCTCATCTATAAGGTCAATAGCCTTATCCGGCAGCTGACGATCGGTAATGTAGCGGTTTGATAAAGTAGCCGCCGCCACAATAGCCGGATCAGTGATCTGCACATGATGATGGATCTCGTAACGCTCCTTTAAACCGCGCAGAATGGCAATGGTATTCTCCACCGACGGTTCATCGACCAGTACCTTCTGGAAACGGCGCTCCAAAGCCGCATCCTTTTCGATGTACTGCCGGTACTCGTCAAGCGTAGTCGCTCCCACGCAGTGCAGCTCGCCGCGCGCCAGCGCAGGCTTGAGCATATTGCCTGCATCCATTGAGCCTTCAGACTTGCCGGCCCCTACCATGGTGTGCAGCTCATCGATAAAGAGGATAACCTTGCCCTCCTCTTTGGCCAGCTCATTGAGCACGGCCTTCAAGCGCTCTTCAAACTCGCCACGGTACTTGGCGCCGGCAATCAAAGCGCCTAAATCCAAAGAGAGCACGCGCTTATTGCGCAGCCCCTCCGGCACCTCGCCTTTGACGATGCGCTGGGCCAGCCCTTCGACGATAGCGGTCTTGCCGACGCCCGGTTCGCCGATCAGCACCGGGTTATTCTTGGTGCGGCGCTGCAGCACCTGCATGGTGCGGCGGATCTCCTCGTCACGTCCGATCACCGGATCGAGCTTACCCTTTTCGGCGCGCTCGGTTAAGTCGATGGTGTACTTCTTTAAAGCCCCGCGGGCGCTTTCGGCATTTTCATCATTGACGTTCTGGCCGGAGCGCACGGTCTTTAAGGCCTCCAAGAGCTTCTGCCTGGTAACATTGCACTTAGTTAAAATCTGCTTTAACTCGCCGTCCGACTCTAAAGCGGCCAGCACGAACATCTCCGAGGAGATGTAGGCATCTTTATTCTGCTGCGCCAGCTTATCGCATAAATTCAGTACCCGTCCGGTCTGCGGCGATAACTGCAGATCGCCTCCGACCCCCTTCACCTGCGGCAGCTTATCTACGGCCTCATCAGTTAAGAGCTTGACCGCCTGCGGATCTGATCCGGCTAAAGTTAAAAGCGGGCGAACCGAGCCGTCCTCCTGCGCCAGCAGGGCGGACATGATGTGGACCGGCTCAATGAACTGATTGTCATGGCCTACTGCCAAAGACTGCGCGTCAGATAAGGCTTCCTGGAATTTAACCGTGAATCTGTCTAAACGCATTCCAACCCTCCAAATTTTGTTTGTCGATTCATTTCTCTGCTGTTTCTAAAATGGGGGCAGCAGGACAAAATTTAAAGGGCGCAGTGCTGCGGCTGACGCTCCGACAGCATGACGACGGAGGCCATGCGGCCGGTCCGTCCGTCGCGGCGAAAAGAGAAGAACAGTTCCGGGTGGGCTGCAGTATCCAGCTCCCAGGAGCTGACACGGGTTACGCCGGCATCTAAAAGCTGCAGCCGGGCCAGAGAGTAGAGATCACCTAAAAACCTGCCCGGCAGCTGCGCGCGCGGGACAAAGCAGTCGCCTTGGGCGCGGCTGTTTTGGGCAAAGCGCGCTTTGACCTCCGCGCCCACTTCAAAGGACAGCGGCCCGATAGCCGGGCCCAGCCAGGCAAATAGCGGCGCAGCCGTCAGCTCACGCATTTTATCCACGGTTTTGTGCGCGATGCCGTCAGCGAGGCTCCGCCACCCGCAGTGCACCGCAGCCGCCGCCTGACCGTCAGCGCTCACCAGGATCATAGGCAGACAGTCAGCTGTCATGACGCATAAGGCCAGCCCCGGCACATCGGTCACCAGGGCGTCACATACCGGGGCCTTATCGCCCGTCCCCTCGGGCCCGATATACTGCACTGCGCTGCCGTGCACCTGCTGCATGAAGACCAGCTGCTGCGCTCCTATAAGCTCCTGCAGCCGCGCGCGATTATGCAGCACGCAGGCCGGATCATCACCCACATGCAGACCTAAGTTGAAAGAGTCAAAAGGGGGCCTGCTTACTCCATCCGTGCGCAGGGTCTGCCAGATTTGCGCTCCCTGCCACGGTCCGTTCTGCAGTCTTACACTCATGTCAGCTCCGCTACATTTCCCCGTGCTCTGCAAAATCGCGGCGCAGCAGGGTCATTAGATAAATCAGATCTTCAGGCAAAGGCGCATCAAAACTCATGCTCTCTTTAGAGATGGGATGCTCCAGCTCCAAATGCACCGCATGCAGAGCCTGGCGCTTGAAACTGCGCAGCGCCGCCGTGAGCTCTGCATCTGCATGGGGCAGCTGCTTTAAGCGCTTGCCGCCGTACTGCGGATCGCCCAGGAGCGGATGATCAATGCTGGCCATGTGTACGCGGATCTGATGCGTGCGCCCGGTCTCCAAGCGCAGCCGGATGCGGGTATGAGCGCGATAGCGCTCCATCACGCGGTAATGGGTCACCGCCTCGCGGCCCATGCCCTCCGGCACCACCGCCATGCGGGTGCGGTTGTGCGGATCGCGGCCGATCTCGCCCTCCACGGTGCCTCCAGCGGTCAGCACGCCCTCAGCTACCGCTTCGTATTCGCGCACCACCTGATGGCGGCTGATAGCCTTAGTCAGCACAGCCTGAGCTTTTGCGTTCAGCGCTGCGATCATCAGACCTGAGGTATCCTTATCAAGGCGATGGACAATGCCGGCGCGGGGAAGCGCCGCCGTCTGCGGGAAATGGAACAGCAGAGCATTCATCACCGTACCGTCGCGCACTCCCGCACCGGGGTGTACCACGAAGCCTGCGGGCTTATTGATGACGACCACAGCGTCATCCTGATAGACAATATCCAAGGGCAGATCCTGAGGCTGCGCTTCCATACTTTCAGGCTCAGGCAGGGTTAACTCCAGCTCCTGCCCGGAGGCGACCTTAAAGGATGGCTTGGTCACCACCTGCCCTGCCGCCCTGACCTTGCCGTCCTGGATAAAGCCCGTCAGCACGCTGCGTGAATAATCGGGCGCTAAAGCGGCCAGAGCAGCGTCCAAACGCTTGCCGTGGCACTCATCGGACACGGTTAAAGTTAAAATATCAGCCATTTGTATCCTTTATTAATTTACCGCCGCAGGGCTTAAACCTGCGCAAAGAAAACGCTACAATAAACAGCGTTCAAAAGAATTTTCTGGAGCCTTTGTTAATGTTTAAGTTCGCAGCACCTTTATTCATCGGCTGTGCGCTGTTAGCTGCGGCCTGCTCGTCTAATTATAACAAGGATGAAGTACCGGACATTTCTCCGGACGCTTTATATATGCAGGCGCAGACCGCCATGACCTCGGGCGATTACTACACGGCAAGACAGTATCTTGAAGCTATAGATTCGCGCTATCCTTTCAGCGAAATGTCCGATCAGGTGCAGCTCGATCTCATCTACGTCTATTACAAGACCCGCGAAAGCGCCATGACCACCGCGCAGATCAACCGCTTCCTGCGCTTAAGTCCGACCAGTCCGCATATCGACTACGTGATGTATATGAAGGGGCTGAATGAAATGCAGCTGCGCTCTGATCTGCTGCAGGATTTCTTAGGCTTAAACCGCGCCCAGAAGGATCCGACCCATTATTACGAGGCCTTCAATACCTTTAAGGAAATGCTGGAAACCTATCCGACCAGCGCCTACGCGGCCGATGCCTATCAGCGCATGATCTATATTCAGCAGCAGCTGGCCGAGCGCGAATTTGCCATCGCCTCCTACTATCATGAGCGTCAGGCTTACGTCTCTGCCATCCGCCACTGCCAGAACATCATCTACTCCTACCGCGATACCCCGCAGCTGGAGCCTGCACTGGATCTGATGGCTGAATGCTATAGAAGCTTAGGCTTGGAAGTGCCGGCTGAGCATACTGATCAAGTGATCAATGCTTCCTTTGCCGATCGCTGAAAAATCGATTTACGCGACGGCTGCGGCCGCCGTTAAAGAAGGGCCGGCTGCAGCCGGTCTTTTCTTTATCTCCTGACTGGCCAACCCCAACCACTTTGCTTAATTGCTATGACCGCTGAATTTATCTACAACCCGCCCTTAACTCCCTATTTAGACGTGCTCTATCAGGATGACGACATCATGGTGGTGCACAAGCCCTCAGGTCTCTTGTCAGTCCCTGGCCGGCTCAAGCAGTACCACGACAGCGTACTGTCGCGCGTGCGCAGTTCGTATCCTGAGGCGCAGGCGGTACATCGGCTGGATCTGGGCACTTCGGGCGTATTAGCAGTAGGCTTGACGGCTGCAGCCATCTCAGGGCTGGGTAGACAGTTTATGCAGCGTGAAACCGAAAAGATTTATATCGCACAGGTCGCCGGCATCATGCAGGGCAGCGGACGCATCGATCTGCCGCTGCGTCTGGATATCGACCACCGGCCCTATCATATAGTTGATCATGAGCAGGGCAAGCCGGCGGTAACTGACTATAAAGTGCTGGCGACGGATGAAAGATCCAATACCACGCTCGTTGAGCTCTATCCGCTGACCGGACGCTCGCATCAGCTGCGCGTACATTTAAAAGCAATGGGGCATCCCATTTTAGGCGATCATCTGTATGCCCCGGAGGAAGTGTTTCAGGCCGCACCGCGCCTGTGCCTGCACGCGCGGTATTTAAAATTCCGCCATCCCATATCAGGCAATGCCATGGAATTTGCCTGCACCGCTGACTTTATCAGCGCTTTTCCGCGCGCCTGAATCACCGCAGCCGGCCGTTTGCCGCCGGCTTAAGACCTGCGGCTACTCTCCGCGCGCCTTTTTAATTAAATCAAATGCGGCCTGAATATCCTGCGCCTTTTGGGTATACAGACGCACCATCTCAGGAGGCAGTCCCTGCGAGGCTAAGCGATCCGGATGATATTTGAGCATCAGCCGCTTATGGTTTTTTTTGATCTCCTCAAAAGGCGTATCGGCCGTCACGCCTAAGATCTCATAGGCGTGATTTAAATCATCGGCCGAGGCCTGATAGCCGCCTTGGGATCCGCCCTGCTGCGAGCCGGCATGGTCATACGAGCCGTAAGCGCCGCCCGCCCCCGGGCCGAACCCGCCGAAGCCGCGTTCGCGGAAAGCCCGCGCCGCCTGCTCAAACTGCATTTCGGCCGTACGGATGCGAATTAAGCGATCCATTTGAGCCGCCGCCACGCCGGCCAGTGCGGCAATAGACAGCAGGCGCTGATACTCGCCCTGCTCCATGCGTCCGTCGGCTAACGCCAGCTGCACTTCAATTTCCAGGACGTAGGAGATGATGGTGAAATTGCCGCCGGCAAGCTGGCGCAGATAGCCCACTTCCCGCTGCAGATCCAGCTGCCCGTCCTTACCCTGATTGAAGGCCTCAATCGCGCTGCGGCGGGCATCTTCATCGAGCTGCATCATGGCCATATACTGCTCGGCCTTATTGATATGCGCCTCATTAACGCGGCCTGCGCCGCGGGCTACATAGCCCATTAAGCGGAAGGTGCTGCGGATGAGCTCAAAATTGGGCGAATACTGCGAGCTGTAGGTAAAAGCCTGTCCCGCCTGCATCTGTTCGCGCGCCCGGTCATTGCGCTTTTTATCGACAAAGTACCAGCCTAAGGCAAAGCCGATTAAGGCGGTTAAGGGATTGAAAAAGAGCAGGCCTAACAATGCGCCCACAATGCGGCCAGTCCAAGATTGCTTCATATGTAGATTTAAGCTCCTGCATTCATCGCGGCAATATAAGCGTTTACATCGTTAAGACGCTCTGCCGTGCCGACATCAAACCAAGCTCCCTGCAGTATCCGTCCCTGCAGCTGTCCTGCTGCGCTGAGTTCATCGAACACCGGCCGCAGCGGCAGACGCCCGACCGGCAGATGGGCAAAGGCCGATACCCGATAGACCGCCGCCCCGCTGAAGGTAAAGTCACCGCCCTTTATGATAGCAGACAGAGGTCCGAGCGAAAAATCACCCTGCGGATGATGCGGGGGATTGGGAGTCAGGAACAGACAGCCCTGCATGGCAGCCGGCAGCTCAATTGCGGACGTGACGAATTGACGGTAATCACCATCGATATAGGTATCGCCGTTCACCACGATGAAGACATCGTCACCGAGCAAAGGCAGCGCCTTACGGATGCCGCCTGCAGTCTCCAGCCCGCCGGGACCTTCGATGGAGTGGGTGATGTGCACTCCAAAAGCCGATCCGTCTTCTAAATAGGAGACGATTTTATCTGACAGCCACGCGCTGTTGACCACCAGCTCGGTAATACCGGCGGCCCGCAGCTTCTCAATGTGATGAACCAAAAGCGGCTTACCCCCGACCGCAATTAAAGGCTTGGGGCAGTGATCGGTTAAAGGGCGCAGGCGCTCGCCGCGCCCGGCCGCTAAAATCATCGCGCGCATATCACCTCCTGCACGCGCTCGACCAGGAACTCCGCGAGCGGTCCAAACTCCGGCAGCGCCTGACACTCGCGCAGCGTATAGTCAAAGACGCGCGGCAAATCTTTCAAATAGCCGGGCTTGCCGTCGCGCAGCCATAAGCGGTTGAAGATCCCCAGCACCTTTAAATGCCGCTGCAGCGAGACCGCCGTGACTGCCTTTGCAAACTCGTCCCTGCTTATTCCGGGCAGCAGCCCTAAGTACTGATAACGCCAATAGGTAAGCTCTAGGATTTCATCAACTAAGAGAGGCGGCAGTTCTACATAGCAGTCGTAGATCAGGGACGCCAAATCATAGCCCAATGGACCTGTCACCATGTCCTGAAAATCGATTACGGCCAGCGACTGATCTTTTAACACCATCAGATTGCGGCAGTGAAAATCGCGGTGCATGGCCCGCTGCGGCAGCGCCAGCAGAATCTGCGTCAGGCTGGCAAAGGTCTGCTTCAGCAACTGCTGCTCCCCGGGGCTCAGAGTCAGATGCAGGCGCTTATCAAGGAGCCACTGCGTGAAAATGCCCAATTCCATGTGAATAAAATCTGCATCAAAGGCCGGCAATCCCTGCGTACGCACCAAGGCCAAAGACGGCAGCAGTGCGGCAGCCTTTAAATACCATGTCCGCTGCGTCATGGCATCTGCACTGCAGGCCTGCGCTGCAAACACGGTATCGCCTAAATCTTCCTGGAGTAAAAAGCCCTGCAGGAGTTCAGTGCGCAGGATCTGCGGCACGCGCACCCCGACCTGCGTAAGGCGCTTTGCTGTATCGATAAATTCGATATTCTTCTGGGTGGCCGGCGGGGCATCCACCGCAACGGCGTTTAAGGCCGGCACGCGAAAATAGCGGCGCAGGCTGGCGTCGCCGTTTAAGGGCTGCAGGTTCTCTGCTTTAAGCCCGAGCCACTGACTTAAAGCCTGCCGGCGGGCATCTTTCTGTAACATCATTAATCCTTATTTAGGCGAAAGCCAGGCGAGAGCCTGGCTTTCTGCTGCCTTTAATGCTGGCGGTTTAGTCCTGGCGTCTGAACACCAGATCCCACACCCCATGCCCCAAGCGTTCGCCGCGCTGTTCAAACTTGGTCAATGGCCGCCACTCAGGACGCGGCAGATATCCGCCGTCAGGGGCGGTGTTGACAAAGCCGGTGGCCTGCGTGAACAGGGCCAGCATTTCCTCGGCATATTCCTGCCAGTCAGTCGCCATGCGTACCTGTCCGCCCTGCTTCATCACCGGACGCACCAAATCGATGAACTCGGCGTTAATTAAGCGGCGCTTGTGATGGCGCGCTTTAGGCCAAGGGTCCGGGAAGAAGATCTGCAGGATATCGACGCTTTCAGGCTGCAGGCAGAACTTCAGCACCTCATAAGCGTCATGCTGAATGATCCTGACGTTGGCAAGCCCTAAAGCTTTGGCTGACTTCATGCAGGCCCCCACCCCGGGCGGATGCACTTCAATGCCCAAATAGTTTCTGTCAGGATCAGCTGCAGCCATTTCGACAAAGGACTTGCCCATGCCAAAACCGATCTCCACCACCAAGGTGGCCTTACGGCCGAACACGGCGGCAGGATCGATGGGAGTCAGCGCGCTGACGTCCACTAAAAACTCAGGACCCAAATCAATTAAGGCCTGTTCCTGCGCGGCGGTCATGCGGCCGGCGCGGATCACAAAGGAGCGCACATGCGGATGGGCCGCGGATGCGGCAGCAGTCTTGTCCTGCTGCTCTTTTTCCAACTCTGCGGTCATCACTGTCCTTTAACCCAATAAGCCCAGCTTCTGCATCTCGTCCTTGATGGCAATGCGGTACGGCTCGGAGAGCGGCACGATCGGCAGCCGCGCCTCTTCAGCGCACAGGCCGAGGAGGGAAGCGGCGTACTTCACCGGGGCCGGGGACGGTTCCTTAAACATCAGCTGATGCAGCGGCAGCAGCTTATCCTGCAGCGCGCGGGCCTCAGGATAGCGGTTTTCCGCGCACAGCTGCTGCACCTGAGCCACTAAGGCCGGCGCAATGTTGGCAGTCACCGAAATGCAGCCGTGACCGCCGGCGGCGCAGTAGCTGACCTGAGTGGCGTCTTCACCGCTCAGCCAGGTAAAATCCTCGCGCTTAATCAGACTGCGCTCAATCCACGGCCGGGCCAAATCGCCGGTGGCGTCCTTAATGCCGGCAATGCGCGGCAGTTCGGCAAGCTTGGCCACCGTCTCAGGCTGCACATTGACCACGGCGCGGCCGGGGATGTTGTAGATGAAGATGGGCAGCGAGCAGTTGTCG
This sequence comes from uncultured Succinivibrionaceae bacterium, assembly GCA_944389865.1. Taxonomy (GTDB): domain Bacteria; phylum Pseudomonadota; class Gammaproteobacteria; order Enterobacterales; family Succinivibrionaceae; genus Avisuccinivibrio. The sequence goes on along the minus strand of CALXNX010000039.1, from coordinate 11,983 downwards.
TGCACGGCCTTGAAGTGCTCATACAGTCCGCGCTGGCTGGGCTTATTGTAATAGCCGGCCACGTGAAGCAGACCGTCAGCGCCGGCCTTTTCAGCCTCCTGCGAATAGTGGATGGCTTCAATGGTATTGTTGGAGCCGGCGCCGGCCATCACCGGCACGCGGTGATTGGCAATCTCGACGGTGAGGGCCACCACGCGCTCATGCTCTTTGGCGCTTAAGGTGGGGCTTTCGCCGGTGGTACCGGTCGGCACAATGGCGTTGGTGCCCTGAGCAATATGCCATTCAATCATGCGCTCTAAGGCCGGTTCATCGACTTTACCGTCTTTGAACGGGGTGATCAGAGCGACTAAGGATCCGTGGAAAGTGTGCATGATAATCTCCAAAATAAGGGCCGCCGGCGGCTGACCGGCTGTGCCCTCTATTGTACCCCGGCAGCGGCTTATTTCTGCTGCGGCTTTAAAGTCGGGAACAGGATCACGTCGCGAATGGTGTGGCTGTTGGTAAACAGCATCACAGTGCGATCGATGCCTATGCCTTCGCCGGCGGTCGGCGGCAGACCTTGCTGCAGCGCAGTGATGTAGTCCTCATCGTAATACATGGCCTCATCATCGCCGTGCTTCTTCTGCTCAGCCTGCTGGCGGAAGCGTCCGGCCTGATCGTCCGGGTCATTGAGCTCGGAGAAGCCGTTGCCCATCTCGCGGCCGCCGATGAAGAACTCAAAGCGATCAGTAAAGTCAGGATCAGCGTCACTGCGTCGCGCCAGCGGAGAGATCACGGCCGGATACGAGGTGATGAAGGTCGGCTGCTGCAGCTTCTCCTCCACAATCTCCTCAAACAGACAGGTGATGTAGTGCCCCAGCTCCCAGCCTTCCTTAATCTCAAAGTGCAGCTTCTCGCACCAGGCCTTAGCCTTAGCCTCGTCCTCTAAATCCTCCATGGTGATGCCCGGGCCGTACTTGACTACGGCCTCCTTCATGGTAAGGCGATCGAAAGGCTGAGCGAAATCGATATCAAGGCCCGGCTCGCCTTCCCTGCCGTAATGGATCTTAGTGGAGCCCAGCACTTCCTCGGCCATTTTGCGGAACAGATCTTCAGTAAAGTCGATGAGATCGTTGTAGTCATGATAGGCCATATAGAACTCCATCATGGTGAACTCCGGATTGTGGCGCACATCGATGCCCTCATTGCGGAAGTTGCGGTTGATCTCATAAACGCGCTCAAAGCCGCCCACCACCAGACGCTTTAAGAACAGCTCCGGGGCAATACGCAGATACATATCGATATCTAAGGCATTGTGGTGGGTGATGAAAGGCTTGGCATTAGCGCCGCCCGGGATAACGTGCATCATCGGGGTTTCCACTTCCATGAAGGCGTGGCTGTCCATGTAGCGGCGGATGAAGGAAACAATCTTAGTGCGGATTTCAAAGGTGCGGCGGCTCTCTTCATTGGCAATCAAGTCTAAGTAGCGCTGCCGGCAGCGGGCTTCCTGATCGGTAAGACCCTTGTACTTTTCAGGCAGCGGGCGCAGCGCCTTGACCAGCAGACGCAGCGAGGTGACGTGCAGGGTCAGCTCGCCGGTCTTAGTGCGGAAGGCATAGCCGGTGACGCCTAAGATGTCGCCTAAGTCCAGCTTCTTGAACATCTCCTGATACTGGCCCTCAGGCAGGGCATCGCGGGTAACATAGATCTGAATTTTACCGCCCATATCCTGCAGGGTAGCAAAGGAGGCCTTGCCCATGATGCGGCGGGTCATCATGCGCCCGGCTATGGTGTACTCGCGTTTGTCATTTTCTAAGGTTTCAGCAGAGAGTTCAGCACAGTCGCGGAACACGTCCGAGGAAATGGCCGTGCGGCGGAAATCATTGGGATAAGCCTGGCCCTGCTCGCGCAGCGCGTTGAGCTTGCTGCGGCGCTCAGCCATCTCATTGTTTAAGTTTTCTGCCGATGCGGCAGCATTAACGTCGGTCATAATATTTTCCTTTATCGCAAAGCCTGCAGCTGCAGGCTGATGTGCCTACAGCCCGGATTTCAGGCTGGCTTCAATAAACTGATCTAAATCGCCGTTGAGAACTTTAGCAGTATCACGGCTTTCCACGCCGGTGCGCAGATCCTTAACGCGCGCGTCATCCAGGACGTAGGAGCGGATCTGACTGCCCCAGCCGATATCTGCCTTGCTGTCCTCTAAGGCCTGCTTCTCACTCTGCTGTTTGCGCAGCTCTAATTCATAGAGTTTGGCGCGCAGCTGCTTCATGGCCTGATCGCGGTTTTGAAACTGCGAGCGCTCATTCTGGCAGGTCACCACAATGCCGGTCGGAATGTGGGTAATGCGCACGGCCGACTCGGTCTTATTGACGTGCTGACCGCCAGCTCCAGAGGAGCGGAACACATCCACGCGCAGATCGGCCGGATTAATGTCCACCGTGATCTCATTGTCTATCTCAGGATAAGCAAAGGCCGAGCAGAATGAAGTGTGGCGACGGTTATTAGAGTCAAAGGGCGATTTGCGCACTAAGCGGTGCACGCCGGTTTCGGTGCGCAGCCAGCCGTAAGCATGAGGTCCGGTGAACTTCAGGGTCGCAGATTTAATACCTGCTACTTCACCCTCGCTGACATCTACTACCTGCACATCAAAGCCGTGCTTTTCGCCGAACTTGATGTACATGCGCATTACCATCTCAGCCCAATCCTGCGCTTCGGTACCGCCGGAGCCGGATTGAATGTCCAGATAGCAGTCGGCATCGTCATGGGGCTTGCTGAACATGCGCTCCAGCTCTAAGGCAGTGAGCTCATTTTCAAGCTGATCCGCTTCCTGCTGCGCCTCCTGCGCCGAAGCCGCATCTCCGGCCTCGCGGGCCAGATCGTCGAGCATCAGCACATCTTCAAAGCCCTGATAGAGTTTGGCAAAACGGCCGGTGACCGAGGAGAGCATCTGCCGCTCTTTACCGAGGGCCGAGGCTTTTTCAGGATCGTTCCACACTGCGGGATCTTCAAGCAGGCCTTCAACCTCTTCAAGACGCTCTTTTTTAGCGTCTAAATCAAAGATACCCCCTAAGCGCGTCGGCGCGCTTGTGCAGATCGGCCACCCGATCTTTAAGAGAAATTGTTTCCAGCACGGTTATAACCTTCTGCGGCAATAAATGTAAAAAATGGTCACAAAAACAAGCCTGCTATTATAGCAGAAGGACGGCCTCCCGCACGCGGTGAAACAGCCGGAAAGCGCAGAAAAAGGCGGTGGTGCGTGCTAAAATGACCGTAATTTCAGTCACTGGAAATAAATTATGTTAAAAGAAGACATCACTCAGGCGGTGACCTGCGCCTTAAAAGAAGATTTAGGGGGCACGCTTGATCCGGCTGCAGATTTGACCTCGCAGCTCATTCCGGCGGACAAGCAGGCCGAAGCTGCGGTAATCACCCGCGAGGGCGGTATTTTCTGCGGCCGCGCCTGGGCGGAAGAAGTATTCCGGCAGATAGGAGCCGACAAAATAGAGTGCTCCTTCTTAATTGAAGACGGGCAGAAATTAAAGCCCGGGCAGGAAGTAGTGCACTTAAAGGGCAATGCCCGGCTGATTTTAACCGCCGAGCGCACCGCGCTTAACTTCCTGCAGACCTTATCCGGCATCGCCACCGCGGCACACGCCTATGCCCAGACCATGGCCGGCACCGCCTGCACCCTGCTCGATACGCGCAAGACCATCCCGGGTCTGCGCAGCGCATCCAAATATGCAGTAGCCTGCGGCGGCGGGCACAATCACCGTCAGGGTCTCTTTGATATGTATCTTATCAAGGAAAACCATATTTTAGCCTGCGGCGGCATTGCAGCGGCGGTAGCTCAGGCCCGCAGACTCAATCCCAATGCCAAAGTAGAACTTGAAGTGCGCAGCCTCGACGAGCTCAAGCAGGGGCTTACAGCTCAGCCTGACGTCATCCTGCTCGATAACTTTGAGTATGAAGGGATTGAACAGGCGGTGGAGCTTACTGCCCATCAGGTCAAGCTGGAGATCTCCGGCAATATGACCCTGGATACCATTGCGCGCTTTGCCGCCCTTGGAGTGGACTATATCTCGGTAGGCGCGCTGACCAAGAACATCCGCGCTTTAGACTTCTCGCTGCGTCTGCTGCCGGATGCGGACGCGGCAGGCTCAAAGCCTGCCGTACAGCCTGCAGCGCCCGCCGCTGCCGGCAAAGTAGAAATCATCGATAAGAAAGACAGCGTGCTCTAAGCGCGCACCCCCGTTAAGGTCGCGGCAATGCGCCGCGACCCGCCGCAGGATCGATGCTCGCCTAAGTATATGGCCTGCCAGGTTCCTAAAATCAAATACCCGCGCGCTGCCTGCAGGGTCAAAGTCTGCCCCAAAAGCGAGGAGAGAATATGCGCGGTCATATCATCATCTCCCTCCAGCACATGATTAAAGTAGGCCGCTCCGTCCGGCACCGCGCGCTTGAAGAAATTGAACATGTCGGTGCGCACATCCGGATCAGCTGACTCATTAATGGTAAGAGAGGCCGAGGTATGCAGCAGCTGCAGATGCAGCAGACCGGCGCGGCATTCCTGCAGCTCCGGCAGCGCCCGCACCACATCCGGCGTGATGATGTGAAAACCGCGGCTGCGCGGAGCTAAGGTGATTTCCTTTTGACAAATAAGCTCTAAAGGCCCGGAACCATAAGTATTCTGCGCCGTCATCCGTCCTCTCCTCTGTGCTGTCCGCTCTTTAACCTACGCACTCAACATTGACGCGCGGCATGATGCGGCATACCAGCTCATACGGAATGGTGCCGCACAGCGCCGCAATTTTTTCCACCGGCACTTCTTTGCCCCAGAGGATCACCGGCGCGCCGACCTGATCTGCCGCGCCTGGTCCTAAATTGACGAAGAGCATGTCCATGCACACGTGACCTGCAGTCGGTACCATGCGGCCGTTGACCCACACCGGGGTGCCGTTGGGCGCGGTGCGCGGATAGCCGTCGCCGTAGCCGGTGGCCACAATGCCTATGACCGTATCTTCAGGTGCAGTCCAGGCGGCGCCGTAGCCTACCTTAGCGCCGCGCTTGACCCTGCGCACGGCAATTAAGGAGCTCTTTAAGGTCATCACCGGCTGCAGGCCGAAATCTGCGCCGGTAGTGCCGGCAAAGGGCGAAATGCCGTACAGAATGATGCCCGGGCGCACCCAGTCGGTATGCGACACCGGCCACTTTAAGATGCCGGCGGAATTGGCAAGACATTTTTCGCCTGCAAAGCCTGACGCAGTCTTAAAGAAATAATCAATCTGCTGTGCATTATAGTCATACTCAGAGGGAGTATCGGCCACGCTTAAATGGGAAATGACGCCCAAGGGCTTCTGCACATTGACGCACTGCTCCAGGCGGATCTTCATCTCAGCCACTTCTTCAGGGCTGGCTCCCAGACGATGCATGCCGATGTCAATTTTCATCCAGCACTTGATGGGTCCGTCGAGCTCTGCCTGTTCAATGGCCTCAACCTGCTCCATATCGTGCACTGCAGTATCCAGATCGTATTTGGCAATCAGCGGCACATCATTGGGCTCGTAAAAGCCCTCTAATAGAATGATGGGCTTTTTGATCCCGCGATCGCGCAGCGACATGGCCTCGCTGATGCGCGCAGCGGCAAAGCCGTCCACGTATGGATCAAGGGTATTGGCTACCAAATAGAGGCCGTGTCCGTAGGCATTGGCCTTGACCACCGCAGCAATTTTCGCCTGCGGCACCAGCTCCTTAATCTTCCTGATATTGTGGATCAAAGCCGCTTTATCAATCTGTGCGGTTACAACGTTCATTTGTTAATCCTTAGGGCCCGTGCGGGCGGACCGGGTTACTGCTGCAGCATCGGCTCAAAGGGCGGCGGATAATCCGCGGCCGCCTGCAGATCAGCCTTATCATAGAAAGCAGTGTACGCGCCTTGGAACTGCAGCTCAATATCGCGCGTAGCGCCGTTGCGGTTTTTGCTGACGATAAGCAGCGCCTTGCCGTCATCCCCCTGCCCTTCCTCTGCGCTGCGGTAAACGCTGGCGCGATGCAGGAACATAATCATGTCCGCATCCTGCTCCAAAGAGCCGGATTCACGCAGATCAGAGTTCATCGGACGGTGATCGCGGCGGCCTTCCACCTCGCGGTTTAACTGTGACAGTGCAATAATCGGAATATTGAGCTCCTTGGCCAGAAGCTTTAAGGAGCGCGAGATCTCCCCTACTTCCAGGCTGCGGTTTTCCATGCGCGACTGCCCCTTCATCAGCTGAATATAGTCCACCATGATGACGGACAGACCGCCGTGCTCAGCAGCGAGGCGGCGCGCACGGGAGCGCAGTTCCAGCGGGGTAATGTCACCGGAGTCATCGATATACAATTTGGAGATCTTCTTATCATCCTGCTTGTACTGCAGCAGGCTGATCTTCTGAATCATATCGTGCCACTGCTCGGTCTGCACTCGGCCTTCAGACAGATCCTTCATGCTCACGCGCCCGAAGGTGCACAACAGACGCATTAAGATCTGCTGCGCCGGCATTTCCAGCGAGAACACCAAGGCCGGAGCCTTAATATCCGGGTTCATGGCTATGTTCTCTACAATATTCATGGCAAAGGAGGTCTTGCCGATGCCCGGACGCGCCGCAATGATGTTGAGGCTGCCAGGCTGCAGTCCGGAGGTCAGTTCATCCAGCTCAGTAAAGCCCGTCGGCGTGCCGGTCATGCGGTTTAAGCCCATTTCCTCGCGGATTTTATCGAGCAGAGCCACCGCGATGGCCACTGCCTCCTGCGGCCCGCTGTCGGTGTGGGCGTTCTCTTCGGCCAGCTTAAAAATCAGCTCCTGCGCCTTATCATAGACCTCATCGACAGTAAGGCCGGTGGGTTTGTAGCACAGCTCGAGGATGTTTTCGGCAGCTGCAATCAGCCTGCGGCGGCGCGCCTTATTGCGCACGATCACTGCAAACTCGGGGGCAGCCGAAAGCGGATCGGTCACTGCGGTTAAACTGATAACGTAGGCTCTGCCCCCTGCTTTCTGCAGCGTGCCCTCATTTTCGAGCATATCGCAGAGCACCGTCGGATTGAACTCCTCGCGCGAGGCGGAACGGCGCAGAATGGCGTCAAAGATGGTGCGGTTGCGCTCAGAGGCAAAATCTTCCGGGGAGATGCGGCCTACAGCTTCATCGACGCGCGATAAGGTCTGCCCGTCAAGCAGAATTGCGCCCAAAAGACTGCGCTCGGCTGCCAGATCTTTAGGCAGCTCGCGCGTCAGCGCTTCAGCTGCAGGATTGATTTCAGTTAAAGGCATAGCTTCCCCCGCCCAACAGGTGAAAACATGAGGTTCCGGCCGCGGCCTGCTCTGCCGCGCCGGGGGTGATATTATCGCACAGCCTGGGCTGACGGCAGCGGCTGTTAATAGGAGCGGGCAGTTTTCTGAAATAAGAGGTTGATGTAATTGTTAATCAGCACCTGTGCAGTACCGCCCTGCAGCGCAAAGAGCCCGTTAAGACTCTCTGCGCGGCCGTTGAGCAGCACCGAGTTAAGCAAATCGCCCGAGCGCGCACTGTAGGTGTTAACCAGGACCGACAGCTCCTTGGCTTCCATGGGATTGTCATAAAGATGCTGAATGCGCGCGGTCATGATGAGATTGCAGCCGTGGTACTGCGCCTCCTGCTGCATTAAATCGGGATCAAAATACCCTTCCTGCTTCACGGTCTGACTGCCGTGCTGCTCCAGGCTCTGCTGCAGCTGATGCTGCAGATAGCGCCCGGAGTTTTCATAGCGCGAGCCGTCGGCAGTATAGTCGCCGAGGTTCACCACATAGATCTTGTCGGACGGATTGAAGAGATAGGTGAGCTTTTGATGAATGAGCTGGGTATCGGCCGGCAGATTCTGATCCAAGCGCACGGTGCTGGTGTTCTGCCCGACGGGGTGAGAGCCGTCGGCATTAGTGCTTTCATTGGAGGAAAAGAGCGAGCAGCCGGTCAACATGAGCGCAACTGCCAGCAGTGCGGCTGGAAAAATGTTGGTTTTACGCATCTTTGCAGAACTCCTGTGCAGCTAAGTGAGCTAAATCTTTATAAATTTTTGCGCCAGGCGGCAGTTTGGCGCCTTCAGTTTCAATATGCGCGCCCACTAAGTATAACAAGCCTACTCCGGCGGCGGCTCCGGCTTTAAGATCACCTGCATGATCGCCGATTAAAATGCTGTGCTCCAAGTCAAGATCATACTCTGCGGCGGCAGCAAGGATCATTCCCGGCGCAGGCTTGCGTCCCGGACAGGCTTTACGAAACTCCGCTGCAGTCCCGTCTTCATGATGGGGGCAGAAATACACCGCATCAAAAGCGGCGTTTTCAGCCGTAAGTCTGCGCTGCATATAGGCAGTCAGGGTTAAAAAGTCCTGTACGGTATAGTATCCGCGGGCAATGCCCGACTGATTGGTCACTAAGACGGTAAAAAAGCCCAGCTTTTTCAGCCGCGCCAAAGCCTGCGGCGCGCCCGGCACAAAATGAAAATCCGCAGTCCGGCCGACGTAGCCGTAATCGATATTGACCACGCCGTCGCGGTCTAAGAAGGCAGCGCGGCGCATCAGTAGAGGTCACACTTTAATAATTGACTGCGATAGGTCTCAGCGCGCCTGGCAGCTCCCTGCGCGGCTTTAATCAGCCAGTCCTTATTTTCGTAAGATCCGGCGGCAAAGCCCTGTACGCCTTCATGGAAATTGAGAAGCTGATTGTAGGTATCACCGTACGCAATGCCGTTGACCTGATGGGCCAGCTGCATGTGCCAGCCGATAAAATCGAGGGCGTCAGCAAAGTCCTCTGGCGAGGCGAACATGGCGCCGGCCTCATCGGCGTAGCGCTCCCACAGCTCGGGACTGACATGCACGTACCCCGGCGGCAGATCAGGCAGGCCCTGCGGAATTTCGGCTCTGCCGTAAGGGATGAAGAGGAACCACTGCATCGGGCGCGGATCTTCCGGATCAAAACGCGAGTCCTGATACAGGATGGCCATGGCGGTGGGGATCGGGACGCCGTATTTATTGTGAACGGCATGAGCCGCTACATACCAGCTGTCCTTTTCCTGGAAGATGCTGCATAAATTGTCAGGCTCTGCAGGCGGTGTTGCCGTACAGCCTGCAATTAAAAGTGCTGCCGGCACGACGGCCAGCAGCTGAGGTAAAAATCTGCCCATTAAGGCTCCTGCCTTAGATGGCGTCTTCTCCTTCCTCGCCGGTGCGGATGCGGATGACGCGCTCAATATCGGAAACGAAAATTTTGCCGTCACCTATTTTACCTGTATGCGCGCCTTTAGTAATAGCCTGAATGCACAGATCGACATCTTCATCGCGCACTACGAGCTCAATCTTGGCCTTAGGCAGAAAATCCACCACATATTCAGCACCGCGGTACAGCTCAGTGTGACCCTTCTGGCGGCCAAAGCCCTTGACCTCAGAGACCGTCATGCCGGAAATACCGTTGGCGCTTAAGGCCTCGCGCACATCGTCGAGCTTAAAAGGCTTAATAATCGCAACAATCTTTTTCATAGTTCTATGCGGCAGCGCAAGCTGCGTCCTCACATTAAATATCAGCAACCTTGGTACAGCGGTCAGCCGATCCGTACCCCCCGAAAAAGTTAAGCGCAGGATAACACGAGCCCCGCGTTCTGGCCATATTTTAGCCGAAATCCGTCCTCAGTCAGATTTTTGGCACCAAATCTGCAATCCCCTGCCCAAAATCCGCCCACCGCTCAGCAGACGCATATTTACGGCCTTTTGCAGGCCCTGGCACAATGCTTGCTTTAAATCTCACAGCTGACGTCCAGCTGACAGGCAGGGCAAAGTCTCCGTACCGGCTCGAGCCTGAGTCAATGCAGGGCGTTTTAAGAAAAGTTTTAAATATTAAGGCATTAGCACAATAGGAGCTGATTTATGAATGAGAACAATACTTCTTTTTTCCTGCAGTACCGCACGTTAAATTTAGTTATGCTGTGGCTTACAACTTTAACCGCCCTGCTGCTCCTCGTGCCTTTAACCGACTTTGCTCCGTCCTTAGCTGCGCTGATTGAGGGCAAAGAGACCTATCTTATCTTCGCGCTGATTGCGGGTCTCTCCAATTTCATCGCGCAGTTTATCGGCGGCCTAATCAGCCGCAAGGCGCAGCGCCGCCGCACAGCACTCATCAGCGCTCATCTGCAGCAGGCGGTTGACAGCCTGGATTTTGCAGAACGCGCCCTGCTGCGCGAGTTTGTGCTGCAGCGCAAATCCGTGCTGACTCTGCCCATCACGGAGCCTACCGTGCGCTCACTGCTTGACAGCGGCATTTTAAAGGCCGTCAACGTGCCGACCGATGAGGACAATATGTACGCGCTGGCCATTGCCAAGGCCGCTCGTCCCTACATCACCTATCGCGCTATCGGCCTGTCGCGCGGCAGAATGAGCGAGGAAGCCATCTCCCAGATCATGGCCGCCCGTCCCGATTACGCCCGGCCGCACCGCGTGATCCAGCACGCCTACCGCGGCGGCATGCGCAGGGCAGCTTAAGCCTAATCCCCATCACAGTTCCTGCTGCAAAAGCCCGCCGCACGGCGGGTTTTTCATGCGCATAAGCCTGATTTGCTGACCTGCAGACAAAATAAAGCCCCGTCAATGCGGGGCCGCAGGGTATTTTCTTTGAGATTAGAAGAGTTTTAGTATTCCACGGTGCTCATCTTGGCGAGCTTCCTGCGGTTGTGATAGGCCTGCACATAGCGCATGGTGCCGGTACGGCCGCGGGTGGACAGCGATGACGTAATGGCATACTCGTCTTCATAACGGACGCCGGCAAGCACCTCGCCGTCGGTCACGCCGGTCGCGGCAAAGTAGCACTGATCGCTGGTGACTAAATCATTGACGCCGTAGACGCGGTTTAAATCAAAGCCGTCAGCAAGCACTTCCGCCTTTTCTTCCTCAGACTGCGGATCGAGCCGGCATAAGATCTGACCGCCGATCCCTTTTAAAGCGCAGGCGGTGATCACCGCTTCAGCCGTACCGCCGGTGCCCAGCAGCACGTCGATATGCGAGTGCGGATCGCTGGCCAGCAGCGCGCCGGCTACATCGCCGTCATTGTGCAGATTGACGCGGGCTCCAGCCAGGCGGATGTCGGAGACCATCTTCTGATGACGCGGACGATCCAGGATGAAGACGTTAAGCTCGCCGATAGGCTTACCTAAAGCCTTAGCGATATTCTGCAGATTGACCTTAATCGGGGCATCAATATCGATCACGGAGGCGGCAGCGCTGCCCACGGCAATCTTCCTGCAGTAATGGCTGTGGCCGGGGTTAAGCAGGCTGCCCTGCTTGGCCATGGCAACTACCGACAGGGCATTCATGCGGCCGTTGGCCACTGCAAAGGTGCCTTCCACCGGGTTCACTGCTACATCCATTTCAGGGCCGTCGCCGTAGCCCACTTCCTCGCCGTTATGCAGCATCAGGCTTCTTTCAATATTCTCGCTCTTTACGCTGATAACCTGCCCCTGTACATGAATACCTTGGAAAGCAATGCGCATTGCACCGACAGCAGCCTTGATCGCATCATCCTTATTGCCCTTGCCGTAATAATGAGCGGCGGCAAGAGCGCCGGCCTCAGTGACGCGCACCAAGTCCAAGGCCAAATTTCTGTCTGTCAAATGCTCGTACATAAAAAACTCCCATCTGTTCGCATGGTAAAAGTTAAAAACGCAGTTTGCTTTTAAGTTTAGGCCAAAACACTGAAAAATTTTTTTCTTAAGATCACATCTTGAAGATAAGTTTCCATCCCGCGATCGCATGACAGTGCGCTTTAGAGCCAATTTTGCGGACCGGAGCAAATTATGGCCAATAAATTAACAGTTCTTTCACAGACAGCAGATACAATCCGGCATTGAGCAATAAAATTTTTGAATATTTCACTGCTCCCTGAAGGCAGACGTTTGAAAAACGTCGTCAGCCGCCTGCCGCTGCAGCCGGCCCGGATGGGCTCAGGCCGCAGCT